>WHTA01000003.1 GCA_009379825.1 Streptosporangiales bacterium | reverse complement strand
CCGCATCGAGTACAACGCGATCAGGCCACACGAGGCCATCGCCTTCAACCGGCCCAAGGAGGTGCACCTGGGCCTGGCCGACCCGAAGATCCCGACCTTTCAAGTCAAGGAAATCCTGCCAACTCCTTGACGCGGGACAGTCTGCGCCCAGCCGGCGTACCAGCGGAGCATGTCGGCGGCGCGGCCGACGGAACCGGCGGCGACCGCGTACGGCTTGCCGGTGTCGGTGACGTCCAGCTCGGCGAGGGCGGCGGCCTCGGCGTCGATCAGGTCCGCCCACCGGGTCAGCGCCCGGCCGCGTCCTGCCGTGCCGAGGGCCTGCCACGCGGCGGTGGCCTGCTGCGCGGCCGCCACGGCCGCGGCCACGTCGGCGAGGTCGCCGGCGGCCTGGGTGGCGACCTGCGCGCCGGTCGCCGGGTCGACGACCGGCAGCCGCTCGCCGCTGGCCGACGCGTGCTTGGTGCCGGCGATGTGATGGTCGAGGACGTCCACGCTGATTCTCTATTTCCGCAACGAGGTGTCTATTTCAGAGCGCGGCAGTAGTGCGGGCACTGCGCACGGCTGTCAACCCCCGGACCAGCTGAGCGGGTCGCCCGGCCGTCAGGTGGTCGGGGTACGCCAGTAGCCTGGACACATGGCCGAGTACATCTATGTCTTCAAGCGCGCCCGCAAGGCGCACGGTGAGAAGGTCGTCCTCGACGAGGTGACCCTCTCCTTCCTGCCCGGTGCCAAGATCGGCGTCGTCGGTCCCAACGGAGCGGGCAAGTCCACGCTGCTGAAGGTGATGGCCGGCCTGGAGGAGATCAGCAACGGCGAGGCGTTCCTCAGTCCCGGCTACACCGTCGGCATCCTGTCGCAGGAGCCGCAGCTCGACGCGGACAAGGACGTGCTCGGCAACGTCCAGGACGGCGCCAAGGAGACCATGCAGCTGCTCGCCGAGTACAACGCGATCGCCGAGAAGATGGCGACCGACTACTCCGACGACCTGCTCGAGCAGATGGGCAAGCTGCAGGAGAAGCTCGACCACAAGGACGCCTGGGACCTCGACTCGCAGCTCGACCAGGCGATGGACGCTCTGCGCTGCCCGCCGGGCGATGCCGACGTGACCACGCTCTCCGGTGGCGAGCGCCGCCGGGTGGCGCTGTGCAAGCTGCTGCTCGAGCAGCCCGACCTGCTGTTGCTCGACGAGCCCACCAACCACCTCGACGCGGAGAGCGTGCAGTGGTTGGAACAGCACCTGGAGAAGTACCCGGGGACGGTCGTCGCCGTCACGCACGACAGGTACTTCCTCGACCACGTCGCCGGTTGGATCCTCGAGCTCGACCGCGGCCGCGCGCACGGCTACCAGGGCAACTATCAGACCTACCTGGAGAGCAAGGCGGCCAGGCTGAAGGTCGAGGGCCAGCGCGACGCCAGGTTGAAGCGGCGGCTCACCAGCGAACTGGAATGGGTGCGGTCGAACGCGAAGGCGCGGCAGACCAAGCAGAAGGCCAGGTTGCAGCGCTACGACGAGATGGCCCGCGAGGCCGAGTCGACCCGCAAGCTCAACTTCGAGGAGATCCAGATCCCGCCGGGACCACGGCTGGGCTCCGTGGTCGTCGAGGCCGAGGGGCTGACCAAGGGCTTCGACGGGCGCACCCTCATGCGCGACCTCTCGTTCACGTTGCCGCCCAACGCCATCGTCGGCATCATCGGGCCCAACGGTGTCGGCAAGACCACGCTGTTCAAGATGATCACCGGTGAGGAGCAGCCGGACGGCGGCAAGCTGCGGCTCGGCGACACGGTGCAGCTGTCGTACGTCGACCAGAACCGGGCCGGTATCGACCCGAACAAGAACGTGTGGCAGGTGGTCTCCGACGAGCTCGACCACATCGTGGTCGGCAAGGTGGAGATCCCAAGCAGGGCGTACGTGGCGAGCTTCGGGTTCAAGGGCGCGGACCAGCAGAAGCCGGCCGGCGTCCTGTCCGGCGGTGAGCGGAACCGGCTGAACCTGGCGCTGACACTGAAGATCGGTGGCAACCTGCTGCTGCTCGACGAGCCGACCAACGACCTGGACGTGGAGACGTTGCAGTCGCTGGAGAACGCGCTGCTCGACTTCCCCGGGTGTGCGGTGATCACCAGCCACGACCGGTGGTTCCTCGACCGGGTCGCCACCCACATCCTCGCGTGGGAGGGCGACGCGGACGACCCGTCGAGGTGGTTCTGGTTCGAGGGCAACTTCGACGACTACGAGCGCAACAAGGTCGAGCGGCTCGGCGCCGAGGCCGCCCGCCCGCACCGCGTGACGTACCGCAAGCTGACCCGCGACTGACCCGGCCCGCTAACACCGTGGCGAAGCACCGCTTCCACTGCCCACTGCGGTGGGGAGACGTCGACAGGTACGACCACGTGAACAACGTGGTGTACGTGCAGTACCTGGAAGAGGCGCGGGTCGACCTGTTCGAGCAGCTGAACGGCGACGGCACCTGGGACATGCTCACCAAGGGCGTCGTCGTCGCCAACCTCGAGGTGCAGTACAAGCGCCCGCTCGCGCACAGCACGACACCGGTGCCGATCGACGTCTGGGTGAGCCGGGTGACGGCGAGCGCCTTCGACCTGAGCTACGAGATCCACGACGCCGCAGGCACCACCTACGCGACCGCGCTGACCACCCTCGTGCCGTACGACCTGGCCGCCGCCTGGCCCCGCCGCCTGACCCCGGACGAGCGCAGCCGCCTGGAGTCCCTGCGCGCATAGCTTCGCGGCCCGCAGTCAGGGGCGTGGGGGTAGGCCGGTGAGGCGGTGCAGCAGGTCGTCGAGCAGGGTGTCCAGGGTTGGCCAGGGGAAGTCCGGGTGGGCGCGGCGCAGGGTGGCGATGCCGTGCAGGCCGGTCCAGGTCAGGGTGGCGGTCGTCTGCTGGTCGGCGACGGTGATTGCGCCGGTGCGCTGGCAGCGCGCGATGCCCGTGACGAGGTAGTCGAACGTCTCGCGGCCAGGGGCGCCCTGGCCCGTGTGCTGGTCGGGCCGGCGGGTGATGCCGCCCTCGAAGAGCAGGCGGTACATCGCCGGGTCGCGGTCGGCGAAGTCTAGGTACGCGCGGCAGCCGGCGCGCAGCTCCTCCGTCTCGTCGCCGGCGGTCGCGACGGCCGCCGCCAGCCGCTCGGTCAGGGCGGCGAACTGCTGCGCCAGCACCGCGTCGACGAGCTCGCGCCCATCCGCGAAGTGCAGGTACAGCGCCGGTGCGCTGACCCCGGCCCGCCTGGTCACCTCGCGCATCGACAGGCCCGCGTCGGTGCCGTGCTCGCGCAGCAGGTCCGCCGCCGCGGCGACGAGGTCGTGGCGCAGCCGGTCGCCCTCGCCCTTCTTGTTCCTCGAGCGTCGTGTCGCCTGCGGCATGGTTGACAGGGTAGCGGCCCGCCGTTAGCTTTACAGCTGTAAAGTTATTTGAGAGGGCGAGCCGATGAGCGCCACGACTTCCGCCGACGCCACCATGACGGTGGCCGCGCGAGCGCCGCGGTGGGCGACGGCCGCCGCGTACGCGCTCGGGGTGTTCTTCGCCGGGCTCGGCCTGATGCGGCTACTGCCGATAGCTACGGACCAGTGGTTGTTCGAGGACTGGGGCGTGCCCTGGTGGCTGCGTACGGGGGCCGCAGCCGCCGAGCTGCTCGCCGGCGGCTTGCTGTTCGTCCGTCGCTTGCGGATACTCGGTGCAGTGGGAGTCTTCACCATCATGGTCAGCGCGGGCACGATGCACGCCGCGCTCGGCCACAGCATGATCCTGAGCGCTCTGCTCAACGGGCTACCGGCGGTGCTGGCCGCCGCCGTGGCGTGGGCGCATCGCCGACAGCTGGCGGTGCTGTGAGCGCGCGCTCCAAGCGCAAGGTGGCCCTCCGGGTTGTCGCCGCGCTGGTCGTGGTGCTTGTCGTATCCGAGCTCGTCGGGCTCGTGCGCGTGCACTGGCAGGGCACCGCCTATCCGAACTACTGGGCGAACCGCGCGTCCGAACCGACCGCACCCGACGCCATCCGGGTGCTGGTCTACGGCGACTCGTCCGCGATGGGGATCGGGGCATGGCGGCCGGAGGACAGCCTCACCGGCCGCATCGTGCGGCACATCGCCGAGCGCACCGGGCGGCCGGTGCACGTCGTGAACCGGTCGTCAGGCGGCAGCGGCGTGGTGAACGCCAGGCGGCGGGTCGACGCGGGGGACGTGGCGCGCGCGGACCTGGTCATCGTCTCCGCCGGGTCGAACGACGTCGGGGAGCTGGCACCGGCGGAGTTCCGTCGGCAGCTGGCGAAGCTGGTCGAGAAGCTGCCGGTGGAGCGCACGGTGTTCTCCGGCATCGCGCCGGTCCGCGGTTGGCGCCCGTACCAGGACGTCCTCGCCGCGGTCGCCGAGGAGCGCGGCGTCAGGTACGCCGACGTCGCGATGGCGATCCTGAGCGCCAGGCGCCTCGACATCCTCGCGCCCGACTTCGCGCACCTGAACAGCACCGGCTACCGGCTGTGGTTCGAGGCGTTCCGTCCACACGTCGACGCACTCACCGCCGACTTGTACTGAGTCAGGCGAGCAGCCAGGCGGCCGCGTTGCCGGGCAGCTTCGCGCCGCTCAGCGGGTCGCTGGTGAAGAGCACCTCGCGGTGCGCGGGCAGCTCGGTCGGCCGGTCGCCGAAGTTGACCACGCAGCGCAGCCCGTCGCGCTCGAAGGCGAGCACGTCGGCGTCGCCGGCGAGCCAGGTCAGCTCCTCGGCCCGGTCGCTGACGTGCTCCCGACGCAGCCGCAGCGCCTCCCGGTAGAACGCGAGCATGGATGCGCCGTCGCTCTCCTGCCGCTCCACCGTCTGCCCGGCCCAGTCGGCCGGCTGCGGCAGCCACGGCGCCACGTCCGTGCCGGAGAAGCCGTACGGCGGCGCGTCGCCGGACCACGGCAGCGGCACCCGGCAGCCGTCGCGGCCCTTGTCGTCACCCGGCCTGAAGTACATCGGGTCCTGCCGGGCCTCGTCCGGCACGCCCACCTGCGACAGGCCGAGCTCCTCGCCCTGGTACAGGTACGCCGAGCCGGGCAGCGCGAGCATCAGCAGCAGGCCGGCGCGGGCCCGGGCGCGGCCGAGCTCCCCGTCGCCGTACCTGGTCACGTGCCGCTCGGCGTCGTGGCTGGACAGCACCCAGGTCGGCGCGGCGCCGACGGCCGTGGTCGCGTCCCAGCAGCCGGCGATGGCGCTCCTGAACTCCTCGGCCGACCAGTCGGCCGTGACGAGCAGGAAGTTGAACGTCTGGTGCATCTGGTCGGCGGCTACGTACCGCGCCTGCACCTCCGGCTCCGGCGACCAGGCCTCCGTGACCCCCATCCGGTCACCGGGGTACGACTCGAGGATGCTCCGCCAGCGGCGGTAGACGTCGTGCACCTCGGGGCGGTGCCAGTGCGGGTGGCCGGCCAGCTGCCTGGCGTGCTGCGGACCGTCGAGGTACGGCCCCTCCAGCTCGGGCAGGTCATCGTCCTTGAACATGCCCATCGCGACGTCGACGCGGAAGCCGTCGGCGCCGTGGTCGAGCCAGAACCGCAGCGTCGCGTCGAACTCGGCGTTGACCTCGCACTGCCGCCAGTCCAGGTCCGGCTGCTCGGGCGCGAACAGGTGGAGGTACCACTCGCCGTCCGGCACCCTGGTCCACGCGGAGCCGCCGAACATCGACTCCCAGTTGTTCGGCGGCAGCTCGCCGTTCCCGCCCTTGCCCGGCCGGAAGATGTAGCGCTGCCTGGCCTCGCTGCCCGGGCCGGCCTCCAGTGCCCGGCGGAACCACGGGTGCTCCGACGAGGTGTGGTTGGGCACGATGTCGACGATCACCTTGATGTCGCGCTCGTGCGCCGCCGCGACGAGCGCGTCGAAGTCGTGGAGGGTGCCGAACAGCGGGTCGACGTCGCGGTAGTCGGCGACGTCGTAGCCGTGGTCGGCCTGCGGTGAGGTGTAGAAGGGCGTCAGCCAGATGGCGTCCACGCCGAGCTCCGTCAGGTAGGGCAACCGCGACGTTATGCCGGCCAGGTCGCCGACGCCGTCGTCGTTGGAGTCGGCAAAGCTCCTCGGGTACACCTCGTAGATCACTGCATCACGCCACCAGGGCTGTGCCACTTCGCCTCCATCCTGCCGCCGGGTTCATCGCCGTTGCCCAAAGAATCAATCGTGGCATGGTGCGGCGGCGTTTCAGCCGCGCCCCCTGGCGCCGGCGGGTGGGCTTCGGTACGACAAGCGGCGCGCCGGTCGCCGGGTCGGCGACGACGAGGCACGGCAGGCCGAAGACCTCCTCGATCAGCTCTGCCGTGACGATCTCCCTCGGGTCGCCCGGCGCGACGATGCGGCCGTCGGCCATCGCCACCAGGTGCGTCGCGTACCGGCACGCCTGGTTGATGTCGTGCAGCACGAGCACCAGGGTGTGCCCGCGTTCCTCGTGCAGCTCGGCGCAGAGGTCGAGCACCTCGACCTGGTGGGCGATGTCGAGGAACGTGGTGGGCTCGTCGAGCAGCAGCAGCGGGGTCTGCTGGGCCAGCGTCATGGCCAGCCACACCCGCTGCCGCTGGCCGCCGGACAGCTCGTCCACCAGCCGGTGGGCGAGGTCGGTGACGCCGGTCGCGGCGAGCGCCTCGCGCACCGCCTGCTCGTCGGCCGTCGACCACTGCCGCAGCAGCCGCTGGTGCGGGTACCGGCCGCGGGCCACCAGGTCCGCCACGGTGATGCCGTCAGGCGCGGCGGACGTCTGCGGCAGCAGGCCCAGCTTGCGGGCCACTTCCTTCGTGCCGTACGACGTGATCGCCTGGCCGTCCAGGTAAACGGCACCGTGCGGCGGCCTGATCATCCTGGCCAGGCCGCGCAGCAACGTGGACTTGCCGCACGCGTTCGGGCCGACGATGACGGTGAACGAGTTGTCCGGCACCGCCAGGTCGAGCTCCGCGACCACCACGCGCTGGTCGTAGCCGAGGGTGAGGTCGGTCGCCTGCAGTACGGTCATCAGCCCCGCATCCTTCCCGAGCGCCATTCGTGCGCGAGCAGCCAACAGAGGTACGCGCCGCCGAGCGCGCCCGTCGCCAGCCCGACGGGCAGATTGGTCGAGGGGATGGCGTGTTGGGCGACGAAGTCGGCGGCCACCAGCAGCAGCGCACCCATCGCGGCGGCGGGCGCCAGGTGTGGGCCGGTGCCGCGGGTCAGCCGCCGCGCCAGCTGCGGCGCGGCGAGCGCGACGAACGCGACCGGCCCAGCGATGCCGACGGCGACCGCCGCGAGCACCGTGCCGAGTGCGACGAACGCCAGCCGGCTGCGTTCGGCCGGCACGCCGAGCGCGGCCGCGGTCTCGTCGCCCATCTCCAGCAGGTCGAGCCGCCTGCTGAGCACGGCCAGCACCGGCAGCAGCGCGGCGAGCGCGACCGCCACCGAGCCGACCTCCGACCAGGTCTTGGCGTTCAGGCTGCCGTACTGCCAGATGTTCGCGTCCTTCGCGACGAGCAGGTCCGCCCGGGCGAGCAGGTACGTGTTGACCGCCTGCAGGATGGCCGTCGTCGCGATGCCGACGAGGATCAGCCGGTAGCCGCGCATGCCGCGGCGCCAGGCGAGCAGATAGACGGCGGCGGCGGTGAGCAGCCCGCTGGCCACCGCCACCACGCCGATGCCGTACTGCCAGGACGGCAGGTAGATGATCGCGAGGATCGCGCCGGCGGCCGCGCCCGAGTTGAAGCCGATCACCTCCGGACTGCCGAGCGGGTTCCTGGTCAGGCTCTGGAAGATGGCGCCGCTGGCCCCAAGTGCGGCGCCGGCCAGCCACGCCGCGGCCACCCGCGGGAGCGCGAGGTGCACGACGATGAACCCGGACGCGGTGTCCGCCCGCCCGGTGAACACGTCGAACGCCGTACGGAACGGTACGTGCGGGTCGCCGAACCTGATGCTGACCACGCCCGTCGCCAGTGCGGCGACCACCAGCACCACACCGACGGCCAGCGTCCGGGGCCGCACCCGTACGGACACCCGGCCGCCGGCCGCCCTGAGGTGCCGGCCGGGCAGCGGCGCAGCGGTCTGCGCGCCGGCCTTCACAGCTGGGCCAGCCCTCTGCGCCTGACCAGTGCGATGAGTACCGGCCCGCCGAGCACAGCCGTCACGATGCCGACCTCCACCTCGGCCGGCCACGCGACCAGCCGGCCGACGATGTCGGAGACCAGCAGCAGCATCGCCGCGGTCAGCATCGAGTACGGCAGCACCCAGCGCTGGTCGGGACCGGTAAGCGCGCGCACCCCGTGCGGCACCATCAGGCCGACGAAGCTGATCGGGCCGGCGATGGCGGTCGCGGAGCCGCACAGCAGCACGATGGCCGTCGCCGTCACGACCCGGGTGCGCGCGATGCGTGCGCCGAGCGCGCGGCCGAGGTCCTCGCCGAGCGCGATGGCGTTCAGCGACGGCCCCATCACCAGCCCGAGCGCGCAGCCGACGGTGATGAACGGCAGCACGTTCAGCACCCGTGGCGATGTCCTCCACCGCGAGCGAGCCGAGGTTCCACAGCCGGACGCGGTCGAACGCCTGGGTGTTCGTGACGATCACCGTCGAGGTAGTCGCGGTCAGGGCGACACCGACGGCGGTGCCGGCGAGTGCCAGCCGTACCGGCGTCGCGCTGCTACGGCCGCCGGAGCCGAGCAGGTAGACGAGCACCGCAGTGCCCGCCGCGCCGAGCAGCGCGAACCAGACGTAGCCGCCGGGCGCGGTGACACCGAGCACGCCGACGGCCAGTACCACGCCCGCGAACGCGCCGGCGTTCACGCCGAGGATGCCGGGATCGGCGAGCGGGTTGCGGGTGAGCGCCTGCATGAGCGCGCCGGCCAGCCCGAGCGCGGCGCCGACGGCCACGCCCGCCACCGTGCGCGGCAGCCGCACCGTGTGCACGACGTCCGAGTCGTAGCCACCGGTCGGGGAGACGAGGTACGTCCACACGTCCGCCAGCGGGATGGCCTTCGCGCCGACCGAGATGCTGACCAGCACCAGTGCGAGGAGCAGCACCCCGCAGCAGACCAGCCCGGCCGTGCACGACCTGGTGGAGTGCAGTGGCCGGGGGCGCGCGGAGTCGGTAGCTGTGGTCCTTCGGTGGGCTTGGTTGGTTGGCGTCGACATCGAAGGACGGTTGGCGGTCAGGTGTAGTAGCTGACACCCCGGCGCCAATACCCGGTGAAGGTGATCGACGACTTGTGCACGCCGTGTTCGCGCACCAGGTTGCGCCGCAGGGTGCGCACCATGGCCGACTCGCCGGCCAGCCAGGCGTACGGCGCCCCGCTCGGCAGCTGCTGGTCCCGTACGGCGTCGACGGCGAGGGCGCCCGGTGCCGTGTCGTGCGGCCTGGGCAGCCAGGTCACCTGCGTGTTGGCAGGGACAGTCAGCGGCTGCGCGTCCGCCTCGGTGGGCAGCTCGACGAAGGCGAGCGTGCGGACGTCTGCGGGGGACTCCGCGAGGATGCCGGCGACGGCGGGCAGGGCCGTCTCGTCGCCGATGACCAGCCGCCAGTCGGCGGTCGCCGGTGGGTCGAAGGTGACGCCCTGGTCCAGGATGCCGACCCGGTCGCCGGCCACCGCCCGGCCCGCCCAGCGCGACGCCGGGCCCTCGTCGCCGTGCAGCACGAAGTCGACGTCGATCTCCGGCAGCTCGGGCCGTGCCGCGCGCACCGTGTAGTTGCGCACGAGCGGGCGGACGTCGTCCGGCATGGCGAGCGTCTCCGGCCACCAGTCGACCGTGCTCGGCAGGAGCGGCTCGGCCTGGTCGTCGCGGGGGAGGAACAACCGGAACCACTGGTCGGCGCCGCGGCGGGCGAAGTCCGCAAGCGCCGGCCCGCCGAGCGTGATCCTGCGCACGTTCGGGGTCACCTGCTCGGCGCTACGTACTTCGGCGAGCAGTGCGGTGGTTGCGGGACGGGCCAGCTTGCGCGGGCGCTGCGCTGTCTGCGCGGGGCTGGGCACTCGGTGTCCTCTCGGGCGCTCGGGGCTTGGTCGGGGGCTTCGACCTGTTGTTAGGTTAGGCTAACCTATCGATCGGTAAGTCCGCCAACCCCCTCCAGAACGAGAGAGTTTCCGTGCGCAGTGCCCTACGTTCCGCGGCCGCGATCCTGGCCGCGTCCGCGCTTGCTGTGCTGGCCGTCGGTTGTGGTGGCGACACCGCGGACGACGCCTCGTCCGGCGGTGCGTTCCCGGTGTCGATCCCGAACGTCTACGGCAAGGCTGTGGTCGAGAAGCAGCCGACGCGCGTCGTCTCCATCGGCTACCGAAACCAGGACATGCTGCTTGCGCTCGGCGTCAAGCCGGTCGCCGTGCAGCAGTGGATGCCGGACTACGCCGACGCCATCGGGCCGTGGGCGGAGTCGCACGTGAAGGGCGCGAAGCCGAAGGTGACCCGGGCACCGAGGCAGAGCTGAACATCGGCAGGATCGCCAAGTTCAAGCCCGACCTCATCGTCGGCACCGACCGCGGGGTGGACCGCAACGAGTACGACCTGCTGTCCGAGATCGCGCCCACCATCCTGCGGGCGAAGGACTACAACGACTTCCAGATGTCGTGGGACGAGGAGACGCTCGCGATCGGCAAGGCGCTCGGCAAGGAGCGTGCGGCGAAGAAGCTGATCACGAGGACCGAGCAGGAGTTCGCCGACCAGCGCAAGGCGCACCCCGAGTTCGAGGGCAAGACGATCGCCGTGGCGTACCCGTTGAAGAACGGCGGGCTCGGCGTGTACTCCAGCAATGACCAGCGCAGCCAGTTCTTCGCCAGCCTCGGCTTCACCGTGCCGAAGAAGATCGACAAGGTCACCGGTGACCGGTTCTACGCCGAGCTGAGCCCGGAACGGATCGACCTGATCGAGGACGTCGACGTGCTCGCCGTCATCGACTTCAAGTTCGGCAAGGACTTCTACGACGACAAGGAGCTCTACAACGACCTGGACGTGGTGAAGAAGGGCCACGCGATCTACCCGCTGCCGGAGACCAACGCGGTCTCGTTCAACACCCCGCTGAGCATCCCGTACTCCATGGAGAAGGTGAGCCCGGCCGTCGCCGACGCGCTCGACGAGTCCTGAGCGGCGGCTCAGGTGTAGTCGGCGTAGGGGAACGGCGGGAACTCCACCTCCTCACCCGGCGGCGGGCCTGGGCCGAGGCGGCCGGCGCGTAGCTGCATCGGCCGGGCGAGCCGTTCCACCGTCTCCTGGCGGTGGGCGATGACGACGACCGTGCGGTCCGGGGCGAGCCGGCGTACGGCGCTCTCCACGTGCTCGGCCGTCAGCAGGTCGAGGTTGGCGGTGGCCTCGTCGAAGATGAGCACCGCGGCGTCCACGAGTGCCGCACGCACCAACCCGATGAGCTGCCGCTCGCCGGCCGACAGCCGCTCGCCTCGCGGCCCGATGTCGGTGTCCAGGCCGTCGGGGAGCTCGGATACCCAGATGTTCAGGTCGAGCGCGGTGATGCCGGCCTCCACCTCGGCGCGGGTGGGGCGCGTGGGGATCAGCGAGATGTTCTCCAGCAGCGTGCCGCTGACCAGGTGGACTTCCTGCGGCACCAGCACGATGCGCTGGCGCAGCTCGTCCGGGTCGATGTACCGCAGGTCGGTACCTGCGTACGTGACGGTGCCCTCGCTCGGCGCGTACAGGCCGGTGAACAGCTTCGCCAGCGTGGTCTTGCCTGAGCCGGTCTCGCCGTAGACGCCGACCCGGTCGCCGACCGGCAGCGTGACGGTGACGTCCTCGATGACCTCGTGCCCCGGCACGTACGCGAAGGAGAGGTCCTTGGTGGCGAGGCTGCCGCGCCGCGGTGTGCTCACGTAGCCGGTGGCGACCGGCTTCGGCCTGGTGCGGTGCAGCAGGTTCAGCAGCCGGGCGAGCACCACCCGCGCGCCGAGTGCCTGGCTGCCCAGGTTCGACAGCTGGGTCAGCGAGCTGAACATCTGGCGGGCCGCGACCACGAAGATCACGACCGTGCCGATGGTGGTGGCGTCCCTGGCGACAAGCAGTGTGCCAGCGACCAGCAGCGCTCCCAGCGTGACGGCCTGCACGACCTGGGTGCCGGACAGCAGGTTGAGGCCGGTCTGGGTGCGCAGCGTCGCGTCCTGTTGGGCCCGGGTGGCGGTGGTGAGGCGGCCGAGCCACTTCTCGCCGCCGCCGTGCATCTGCAGCTGCTCCCTGATGTCGAGCAGCTCGCGGAAGTGGGAGGCGACGTCGGAGGCGGCGCTGGCCTCGTCGGCGGACGCGGGCCGGTTCGTCTTGCCGGCGACGTAGGCGAAGACCAGGTGCAGCGGCACGTACGTCAGCAGCAGCACGATCGCCAGCGGCCACGAGTACACCAGCAGCACGACCGACGTGATGGCCAGGTAGCCGACCGTGGTGACCATCGTGCTGAGGTGGTTGCGGTTGAACGCGCCGAGGTCGGCGAGCTCGGCGGTGGCCCGGCGCAGCAGGTCGCCCGAGCGGTGTGCCTCGATGAAGCGCAGCGGCGCGCTCGCCAGCCGCTGCACCACCCGGTCGCGCAGCCGTTGCAGCACCAGCTCGCCCACGTGCGGGAGCATTGCCTCCGCCCCCACCTGCAGGGCGAGCCGGGCGAGCGCGAGCCCGATGATCGTGAGCGTCGCGACCAGCAGGCCACGCTCACTGCCGGCGAGCAGCTCGTCGACGGCGAAGCCGATGGCGGGCGGGATGAACGCCAGGCTGGCCGCGGACGCGCACGCGACCACGCAGGCGAGTGCGATCAACCCACCGTTCTCGCGCAGGTACGGCAGCGACCGGCGGAACATCCGCTCCTGGTTCGGGCTCTCGGTCAGCAACAGGCCGCGAGGTACGGAGAACGGACTGGTCATGAGGAGCCCTCCCGCGTGAGCATCGCAGCGAGGGTGGTCACCGCAACTGGCCTGGGGGCCGCGAGTGAGCGAGGAGCGGAGCGCGGGAGGGTGACGGGCAGCGCTGTCATGACCGCCCCATGTCCACGACGACGTTGGCCGTGTCGAGTACGCCGGGGCGGTGCGAGACGAGCACCACCGACGCCGGGCGCTGGGTGTCGTGCCGGCTGATCCAGTGCCGCAGCCGGGCGAGCAGCAACGCCTCAGTCTCCACGTCCATGGCCGAGGTGGCGTCGTCGAGCAACAGCACGGACGGGTCGCGCAGCAGCGCCCTTGCGACGGCGACCCGCTGCCGCTGGCCACCGGAGAGCATGCCGCCGCGCTCGCCGACCGGGGTGTCCAGGCCGGTCGGCAGTGTGCCGACGAAGCTGTCGAGCGCCGCGATGTAGCAGGCGTAGTGCAGCTGTTGGTCCGACAGGTCGTCGCGGCCGAGCCTGAGGTTGTCCGCGAGCGTGCCGGAGACGAGCAGCGGCCGTTGCGGCACCAGTGTGATCCGCTCGCGTACGTCCTCGAGCGCCGCGTCCTTCAGGTCGATGCCGGCGAACGTGACGTTGCCGGCGGTCGGGTCCTTCAGCCGGGCGAGCAGCCGCATCAGCTCGGTCTTGCCGCAGCCGATCGGGCCGGTGACGGCGACGACCTGGCCGACGTCGACGGTGAAGTCGATGGGCCCGACGACGTGGTCGTCGCGGCGGGTGACGACGCCGTGGGCGGTGAGCTTGCCGGTCGCGGGCAACGACCGGCCGGCGAGGTCCAGGCGCAGCTGGCTGCGCAGCCGCAGCAGCTCGGCGATCCGCCCGGCGGCGTACCTGGCCTGGCTGAGCTGCGTGGTACGGGTGGTCAGCGTCCCCGTCCAGACGACCAGCATGGTCATCCACGCGGTGAACGCGACGAGCTCGCCGATCGTCGCCCGGTCGGCGAGGACGGCGAGGCCGCCGACCCCGACCCCGATGCCGGTGCCGAGGGTGGGCAGGAAGTCCGGCAGGCTCGTCCAGACGGCGCTGAGCCGGCTCGCGCGCAACACGTGCTTGGTGAGGTCCGCGCTGCGCGTGGCGTGCCGCTCGACCAGCACTGCTTCGCCGCCGATGCCGCGGATCGCGGACGTCGCCGTGAGCAGGTCCTCCACCGACTCGGTGCAGTCGGCCTGTGCGTCCGCGACTGCATTGTTCACGGCCGAGATGCGGCGGCGGTGCGCGATCCCGAGCAGCGCGACCAGCGGCACGGTGGCGATGCCGATGACGGTGAGCAGCGGGTCGAGCAGGCCGATGCCGACCAGGATGGCCACGAAGCCCAGCATGCCGGTGATGTACGACGGCAGGCCCTGGATCCACACCTTGATCAGGTCGAGGTCGCGGATGCCGCGGCTCGCGATGTCGCCGTGGCCGAAGCGGTCGAGCGTGCCGGTGTCCAGGGTGAGCAGGTGCCTGCTGATGCGCATCCGCAGCCGGTCGGCGCTCTCGTCCGAGGCGATGCGCGCCCACCACCGCATGCCGCACTCGCCGACGGCGAGCGCGAGACCGAACCCGGCGATGCCGGCCGCCCAGCCGACCGTCGTGCCCAGCTCGCCGGTGGCGACGCCGCGGTCGATGCCCCGGCCGAGACACCACGGGATCGCCACGCTGCCGAGCTGGAAGAGCAGGCCGAACGCGGTCGCGACGACGATGCCCGTGCGCGAGACGTGCAGGCATTGCTCGAGAACCGAGCGCTCGCTCTCGCGGCGTGGCGTAATCGTGGCCGATGCGCGTGTGAGGGCGATGGCCGACGACACGATGGAGCCGGTAACTCCCGCTTCATCTGGTCTTGTACTCACGCGCCGGTTTTTCCCTTCATGGGCGCGTTACCGATCAAGTCGCCCCTGCGAACACGCAGCTTACGCCCCTCGACTCTGTGTCACCATCGCCACCTCCCACTCGACGGTCCGTAGCTCTTGCCGGCTTTCCCTACTGGTTTAGGAGGGTTACAAGATCAACGAGAGCTGTTGCGCTGGTGGCAGGGGACATGGCGTCATCGTAGGAGCGGGCGCGGCGGGCACCGCCGTGGCTGCCCAGTTGCTGTGCGGCCGCGACTCGCATACGGCACAACGGACTTCGGGCATCCGCTCAACGCCCGCTCCGGGCGAAAGGGCGCATTCGCCGACGAGCCGGAACATTTCCCCCAGGGGTTGCGTGCGTGTCTACAGCCAGCCGTTGTCGTGGGCGGTGCGGAAGGCTTCCGCGCGGTTGCGGACGCCCAGCTTGCTGACCGCGGCGGCGAGGTAGTTGCGTACGGTGCCGGCGGACAGGTTCGTCCGGCGGGCGATCGCCGCCACCGGGGTGTCGTACTCCGCGAGCCTGAGCACCTCGAGCTCGCGTGGCGTCAACGGGCAGTGCGGGGCGGTGAGGGCGTCCGCGGCGAGTGCCGGGTCGACGTAACGCTCGCCGTCGTGCACCCGGCGGATCACGTCCGCGAGCGCGCCGCCTGGCGAGCCCTTGGGCAGGAACCCCTTCGCCCCGGCGGCGATTCGCCGTCGTGGACCTGCAGATGCCCGAGCTGGACGGGCTCGAGGTGACGACGGAGCTGCAGCGCGCGCTGCCTGCGTGCCACGTGGTGATTCTGACCGGCCAGGGCCGGCCGCCGCACCTGCAGAAGGCCTCGCGCAGCAGCAGTGCGAGCTGGGTGGCGAGCTCGGTGGGCAGCTCGCCGGTCGACTGCTCGACGGTGCAGCGTACGCCGGACGAGGTCAGGATCCCGCGCGCGGCGGCGAGCTGGTCGGCCAGGTCGACGGTGCGGTACCCGTGCACGGCCTCGCGTACCTCGGTCAACGCGGCCGCCGCCAGCTGTTGCGCCTCGGTGGCCTCCCGGCTCGCGCGGTCGGCGTTCGTCGGGGCCAGCCGCGCCGCCAGCTCGGCCTTCAGCGCGATGGTCGCGAGCCGGTGCCCGAGCAGGTCGTGGACGTCCCTGGCGAACCTGAGCCGTTCCTCGGTGACGGCCAGCCGCGCCTGCGCGGCGCGGCCGGCGCGGGCCTGCACCAGCAGCCCCCACAGCCAGACGGGCAGGCTGCTCATCGCGGCGACGCTCACCGCGAGGCTGCCGGTGACCACCAGGTACGTCCACACCGGCCCGCCGGTAACGAGCGCGATGCCGACGGCCACCACGAGCAGGGCGGCGGACGCCACCGCCGCGGCCGAGCGGCGCAGCAGCACCGGGGTGAAGCCGGCGGCCGCGCCGCCCGCCCAGGCCCAGGTCACCCACTCGGCGTTCGCCACCGGTGCGAGCAGCGGCACCGACAGCACACTCGCGGCACCGAGCGCGGTGAGCAGCAGCCGGCGCGTGCGGTCCGGCAGCCACGGGGTCGCGGCCGCGTACAGGGCGCAGGCGAGCGTGCCGGCGAATAGGCACAGCCCGAGCGTCCCGAGCACGAGCCAGAGCACCCGCTGTTCCGTGGTGAGCGCGAGGGCGGGCATCAGCATGCTCGCCGACCAGGCCACGCCGAGCGATGCCAAGGTGGCGTACCTGGCCCGGCGCAGCCGCGGGTCCGCGTCGTCCTGCTCGGCAGCCGTGGTCACGCGCCGATGCTATGCCGGGTGGTCGCCCGGGTGAGCCGGGCGCAGTGCACGGGTCGACCATGCGATCTGCCCGGCCGACCGGTGACGTTCTGCAGCTGCGTGTTGCGCGGCTACGCGCCGAGCATCGTGGCCATGCAGACACAGACATACGTCGAACAGAGCGAGCCGGTCCGCCGGCCGATACGAACATTCCTGTGGCACTACGTCGAGATGGTCATCGCGATGGCCGTCGGCATGCTGCTCCTCGGGCCGGTGTGGGACACCGCCGGCTTCCTCCTCGGCGGCGAGCGGCTGCTCGCCCGGCCGGACGCGGCGGCCCTGGTGATGGCCGCGGACATGACGATCGGCATGGCGGTCTGGATGCGCTACCGGCGGCACGGCTGGCGCGGCATCGCCGAGATGGGGGCGGCCATGTTCCTGCCGTTCGTCGTGCTCCTCGTGCCGTGCTGGGCCGGTGTGGTCTCCGGCGAGGCGCTGCTGATGGGCGGGCACATGCTGATGCTGCCGGCGATGGCCGTCGCGATGCTGCTGCGCCGTGGCGAGTACACCCGGCGGCAGCAGCACGCGCCGGCACCGGACCACAGTGACGCAATGGGCCGGGGGAGGCGGATCCGCGCCTTCCTGGTCCGTCGGTGGCCGACCTGGCTCGCGCTCGTGCTGACCGTGGACAACTGGGTCCAGCCGGGTGTCCCCTCGCCGTGGCTCATGCTGCTGCTGCCCGCGGCGTACCTGGTCATCGGCGGCGTCCGCAAGCAGTTCGGGGACCGGAGGATGCTCGCGCTGCAGCTCGGCGGCCTGCTGGTCTACGTGCTGCTCGTCGCGGTCGCCGTCACTGCCGATGACTGGCTGGTGCGATACCTGGTCGCCGCCGGCTGGCTGTTCCACGCTGGATGGGACATCGCGCACCACCGGGCACGTGCGGTGGTGCCCCGGGCGTACGCGGAGTGGTGCGCGGTGGTGGATGCGGTCATCGGCATCACCGTCCTCCTGCTGTGGCCGTGACCCGATGTCTGGCCCACGTCGTGCGGTAGCGCACAAGGGTGGCGAGGAATGCGAGGGCGAGCAGCGCAGCGCCGCCGTCGGTCACCAGCGAAGGCACCGCGCCGACCGGTCCGTAGCGGTCGGTGACGGCCGACCACATCTCCGCGGGGATCATCAGGTAGCCGAGGCCCTGGGTGGCGTTGACCGCGAGAATCCACCATCACAGCAGGCGGGACCGGCTCCACCAGGCGAGCACGCCGACCGCGTTCGCCACCACGTAGCCGGTGCCGACGATGCGGAACCCGGTGGTGAAGCCGGGCGCCTCGCCGGCGGGGTCGCGGGCTCCTGCGGTGCGCATCATGCGCTCGATCAGCGGGGTGTCGACGACGGTGAACCCGTGCAGCGCAGAGCCGACGGCGAAGACGAGCGCGCCAATGGCAGCGACGACCTGCAGCGGTCGGGTCAGCCGGCTGGGGCTCAGCTGGCGAGACATATCGATAGTCTACATATGTCAGACGTCGGCAGGTGCCTTGGGCAGGTGGAAGCTGCGGCGCAGGAGGTGGTCGAAGACGCGTTGCGGCAGCAGCGTCCTGAGGTGTGGGAGCCAGCGGCCGTCGCGGCCGGCGACGTAGCGCAGCTTCGGCGAGCGGGTGCGGACGATCCGGAGGATCAGCTCGGCCACCTGCTGCGGGTCGCCGCCGCGTTGTAGGCTCTCGTGCAGGGTGTCGCGGGCGGTCTCGCGCGGACCGTCGTAGTCGGCGATCCGTCCCGGGGTGGTGGTGGCCACGTCGAGGACGTTGGTGGTGAACGCGCCGGGTTCGACGAGGCTGACGACGACGCCGAGGTGCAGGACCTCGTGGTGGAGCGCTTCGGTGTAGCGGGCGAGCGCGGCCTTGGAGGCGGCGTAGAACGCCTCGCCCGGCTCACCCACCCAGGCGGCGAGGGAGCCGACGTTGACGATCCGGCCGCGGCGGCGGGCGCGCATGGCGGGCAGCACAGCGTTGGTGACGCGGGCGATGCCGAAGAGGTTGGTGTCGAACACCTCGGCCGCGTCCGCGAGTGGGGTCTCCTCGGCGAAGCCCTCGTGCAGCACGCCGGCGTTGTTGACGAGCACGTCGAGATGGTCGGCGCGGGCGCGGATCTCGTCGATGCAGCCGGCGACGGACTCGTCCGAGCGGACGTCCAGCCGCAGCATCTCCACGCCTGGTTCGTCGGCACGGTCGCCGCGGCTGGTGCCGAAGACCCGGTAGCCGTGGTCGGCCAGCAGCCGCGCCGTCCGCTGGCCGATGCCCGAGGAGGCGCCGGTGACCAACGCGGTGGGCGCATCGGCAGTCATGTCAGCCGGCTGCCGCGTCGAACAGCTCGGCGAGGATGGCCTGTCCGTCGGCGGGCGACCTGACCTGTACGTGCAGGTGTGGTCCGTCGAGGTGGAGGCGGAAGTCGAGGAACGGGCAGCAGGCCTGTTCGGCGGCGGCGAGCTCGGCGACGGCGGCCAGCCGCTGGATGGGCACGGTGAGCTGCAACCCGTCCGGAATCGGCGTGCGCGTCGCGCCCGTCAGTGCGCTGTGCCACTGCTCGGTGCGAGCGCGGATGTCGTCGGCAGGCAGGGCACAGGCGACCGGGGCGTCCCGCCATCGACCCCGGTCCGCGGTGTCGAACGGGAACTCGCAGTCGGGGTCGCAGCGGCCGGAGCGGTCGGGCAGCGCGTCGAGGTGGGCGAGCGCGGCCCGCAGTGCGGCGATGAACCCGGCGACCTCCTCCCGGCGGCGCTCGGCGTCGGCGAGCCTGGCCCGCAGCCGAGGCTGGAGCTCGGTCTTGACCTCGACGCACGCCCCGGTATCCCGTACGCGCAGCAGCTCGCCGATCTCGTCCAGCGGCAGCCCCAGCCGTTTCGCCGTCGCGATGAACTCCAGCCGCTCGACCGCGGGCTCGCGGTAGATGCGGTAGCCGGCAGGGGACCGTTCCGCCCGCAGCAGCCCGGTCGACTCGTAGTACCGCAGCGTGGTCGCCGGGACACCGGTGCGCTCGGCGAGCTGCGAGATCCGATAGGTGCCCATGCCTCGACGGTAGACCTTCGACCCAACTCGAAGGTCAACCTCGTTAGGGGGCATCGTCCAACGCGATCGCGCTGGCACGCCTGTCGGCGGGCCGAACGCAATAGACATGGAATCGAACCTGTGTTCGAATGGAGGGATGCGTTGGGAATCACTGCGTACGACGGCCGACGGCGGTGCGGAGCTGCCGCTCGAGCTGCCGGAGCCGTCGCGGGAACGGGGCACCGGGCGGGCCGGGTTGGCTGTCGCTGGGGCGGCGCCGGTTGCTGCCGGTACGGATGAGCAGCTCGCGGTGGAGATTCGGGCGAAGTCGATCATCAACAAGGTGCCCAGTCAGTCGCGGATGGCGTTCGAGTGGACAATCAACCCGTACCGCGGGTGCAGCCATGCGTGCGTCTACTGCTTCGCCAGGAGCACGCACACCTACCTGGATCTCGACGCCGGCCGGGACTTCGACACGAAGATCATGGTGAAGGTGAACGCCGGCGAGCTGACCCGCAAAGAGCTCAGCAGCCCGCGGTGGACGGGCGCCGCGATCGCCATGGGGACCAACACCGACCCGTACCAGCGGGCGGAGGGCCGCTACCGGCTGATGCGCGAGATCATCGCCGCCCTACGCGACCACGCCAACCCGTTCTCTATCCTCACCAAGGGCACGCTGATCCTGCGCGACCTCGACCTGATCGGTGAGGCGGCACAGCGGGCGCCGGTGTCGGTGGCGGTGTCCGTCGGCTCGACCGACGAGGCGCTGTGGCGGTCGGTGGAGCCTGGCACGCCGTCGCCCGCGCGGCGGCTCGACGTGGTGCGCAGGTTCGCCGACGCCGGCATCGGGTGTTCGGTGCTGATGGCGCCGATCCTGCCCGGCCTCAGCGACGCGCCGGACCAGCTGGACCGCACCGTCGCGGCCATCGCCGCCGCCGGGGCGAGGTCGGTGACCCCGCTGCTGCTGCACCTGCGGCCGGGCGCCAGGGAGTGGTACCGGGCGTGGCTGCAGCGTGAGCACCCGCACCTCGTGCCCAGGTACGACGAGCTGTACCGGTACGGGTCGTACCTGCCGAAGGCGTACCAGCGGATGGTCACCGACCGGGTGTACGCGCTGGCGCGGCAGCACGGCATCGGCAGCAGCGAGCGCAGCGAGTTCCGCCGACCGGAAGGGGAGCCGCCGGCCCAGCCGCAGGACGCGCAGCCCGTCCAGCTCTCGCTCTCCGACTGAGCGGAAATTCCCTCTTTTCCGCGCCGGGCCGCGCGGGTACGTTGTGCCGTGTTGGATTGTTGACAATTTCTGCGGTCGTTCACGGGCACTCGTCGCCGGTCATCGCTGCCGGTGAGACGGCTGTACCGTGCGCCGTCGTGTGGGTTGCAGGAGTGCCCGTGGCGCGGTTCCCGGTCGAGGAGTACGGTCGTCGGCTCGACCTGGTCAGGCAGACCATGGTCGAGCGTGGGCTCGCTGCCCAGGTGGTGGTGGGCGCGGAGAACATCCACTACCTCACCGCCTTGGACTGTCAGGGTTTCTTCGCGCTGAACGCGCTTGTCGTCCCGGCGGTCGGTACGCCGATGTTGGTGACCCGCGCGATGGAGCACCCCACCGTCGCCGCACAGGCGGTCGGCTGCGCGCACCTGCCGTACACCGACGTGGAGACGCCGGCCGACGGCCTGGTGCGTGCGGTGTTCGAGGTGACCGACGCGGGTGACCAGATCGGTGTCGAGCGCGACCTGAACGCGTTGCCGCCGCTGGTGTGGGACACGCTGCGCGCCCGGCTGGTCGACCGCGACCTGGTCGACGGGTCCGGGGTGGTGGAGGCCGCGCGGCTGGTGCCGTCGGCCGCCGAGGTCGCCTGCGCCCGGCAGGCCGCCGCGACCACGTCGGCGGCGATGCGGGCGGGGATCGAGACGGTGAAGGAGGGCGCGTCGGAACGCGACGTCGCCGCCGCCGTCTACCAGGCGATGATCACTGCCGGCAGCGACTACCCGGGGTTCGTGCCGCTGATCAGGACCCGCGACCGGCTGCTGCAGGAACATGTGACGTGGAGCGACCGCATACTGCACTCCGGCGACGCGTTGTTCCTCGAGCTGTCCGGGTGCGTGGGCAGGTACCACGCGCCGATGACGCGGATGGTGTACGTCGGCGAGCCGCCGGCCGGCACCGAGCGGGCGGGCGAGATCGCCGTCGCCGGCCTGCACGCCGTACGCGACGCGATGCGCCCCGGCGTGTCCGGCGAGGCGGTGTACGAGGCGTGGCAACAGGTCGTGGACGAGGGGCTCGGGCACGACAGGTACCGCAGGCACCACTGCGGCTACCTGGTCGGGCTCGGCTTCCCGCCGAGCTGGGTCGGTGGCAGCCGGGTCAAGGGCCTGCGGCCGGGCAGCGAGCTGGTGCTGGCCGAGGGCATGACGTTCCACGTGCTGTCGTGGCTGCTCGGCCAGGACCCCGCGGACTTCGTCGTCTCCGACACGGTGCTGGTCACCGCGTCCGGCGGCGAGATCCTCACCGAGGCGGACCGCGAGCCGATCGTGGTCGGCTGACGTCCAGCATCACCAACGAGCGAAGGAGACCAGGTGCGCATTACGGGGATCGACGCCACGCCGGTGGCGGTGCCGTTCTACGAGGACGAGCGCTGGGCGTTCGGAGCACGGAAGGGGATGACCGGCGTCATCGTGCAGGTGCGTACCGACGAGGGCGTGGTCGGTCTCGGCGAGGCGGCGGCGTACCCGTCCGCCGACATCGTGCAGGCTGTGCTGACGTCGATCGAGCCGCTGGTCGTCGGCGAGGACCCGTTCGCAATCGAGCGGATCATGAAGCGGGTGAACGTGGTCGGCACCTGGCACCACGTGAAGGCGACCAGCCCGGCGATCGGCGCGGTGGAGATGGCGTGCTGGGACATCGTCGGGAAGATCTGCGGCCAGCCGCTGGTGAACCTGTTCGGCGGCCGGGTGCGCGACCGGGTGGAGTACTTCTACTACCTCAGCCGCAAGCCGCCGGCGGAGCTGGCCACCGACACCGCGAAGGGCGCGCGGGCCGGCTACCGGACGTTCTACCTGAAGGTCGGCTCGGACGACCCGCGCGTGGACATCGAGCGGGTCGCGGCGATCCGCGACGGCGGCGGGCCGGACGTCAAGATCCGGGTGGACGCGAACGAGGCGTGGTCGGCGTCCGCGGCGATCAAGATCCTCACCGAGATGCACGAGCACGGCATCGAGCTGGCCGAGCAGCCGATCTCCGGACGCAACCTGCCGGAGATGGTGTACCTGCGGCAGCGGCTGCCGATGCCGCTGCTGGCCAACGAGGCGTCGTGGACCCGCTGGGACCAGCTCGAGGTGATCAGGTACGCCGCGGCCGACGTGCTCAGCGTGGACAACCAGATGGACGGCGGGCTGCTGAACCTGAAGCGCTCGGCCGGCCTGGCCGAGACCGCCGGCCTGCCGGTGCTCAAGCACAGCCTCGGCGAGCTCGGCATCGCCATGTACGCCGCCCTGCACGTGATGGCGGCCACGCCGAACTTCGTGCACGCCAGCCAGGGCTACGGGTCGCTGCTCACCGACGACATCGTCGCCGGCGCGAGCCCGCTGCCGTACGTGGACGGCTGCCTCGAGGTGCCGGACGCGCCCGGCATCGGTGTCGAGCTGGACACCGACAGGGTCGCGAAGTACGCGGAGACGTACGCCAAGGACGCCGACAGCTACGCGTTCCACGACCCCGCGTCGATGGCCGCGACCCCGGTGATGCCCAAGTTCTGACGGTCAGCGCCGCGGGCGCTCGGCCGCCTGCTCGATGAGCCTGGCGTACGCCTTGCTGCCGTTCGCCCGTGGGTGCACGCCGTCCGAGATCAGCCGGTCCGGGTGGTGGTGCGCGTACGTCGACCACTTCGCCAGCCGGACGTTGCCGTGCGTCCTGGCGGCAGCGCGCAGCGCCTCGTTGGCCGCCTGGCCCACCGAGTCGTCCAGCGGCGTGGTGACGAAGACGATCGTGCGTTCCTCGCCGACAACGTTCATGGTCCGCTCGATGGTCGCCGCGCTCACCCCGCCGTTGTCCGCGACGCCGACGACCACGACGTCCCTGAGGGTGCCATCCGACTCGTACCCGGCGAGGAGGTCGGGCACCACGGCCATCGACCGGTCCTCATCGGCGTCGATGTAGATGCCGGGCAGCTGCTCGTCGAGCGCGGGTGCCGCGCCGAGCATCACCGAGTTGCCGACGGCGGTGACATCCTGCCCGTCGATCTGCGTGTTGGTTGCCGGCGGCGTGGGTGCGTGTGACGTGGTCGCCGCCGGCGTGGTGGGCCGCGGGCGCTCGGTGGCGTCGCCGAGCGACTGGCGTCCCGCCTCCAGCCGCGCCTGCAGCTGGGTCTTCGCCGGCGCGAGCAGGCAGCCGGTGCCGGCCAGCCCGAGTACCGTGACGAGAGCGACCGGGGCCAGCCGGCACGCGGGCCCGCTGCCGCGCGAGACCAGGCCGCGGAACAGCGTGCGCAGGCTGGCGCCGATGCCGGCGCGCTGCGCGGGTCGTTCGACGAAGCGCCACGACGCGGCGGCGAGCCCCATGGCGAGCGCGACCTCGGCGAGCCGCACCGGCCAGCGGTCCGCCCACCCGGGTACGGTGGCGGCGGTGAGCGCGATGACCGGCCAGTGCCACAGGTACAGCCCGTACGAGCGCCGCCCCAACCAGCGCAGCGGCGGGACGCCGAGCGCCCTGCCGAGGACGCCGTCGGTGGCCGCGGCGGCGACGAGCACGGTCGCTGCCACCGACGCGGCGGCGATGCCGCCGCGGTAGGCTGACGTGCTCGCGTCGCCGAGCGACACGGTCAGGTAGCCGAGCAGCAGGAGCGCGGCGACACCGAGGACGGCGAGCACCTCGCACGCGGTGGTGCTGGCAAGCCGCAGCCGCCGGGAGCCGACGCCAAGCGCGAGCGCGGCGCCGAGCAGCAGACCGAACGCGTGCGTGTCGGTGCCGTAGTAGGCCCGCGAAGGGTCGGTGCCCGGCTGGAAGGTGACCCACATCCAGGCGATCGAGCCGGCGGCGGCGAGCAACGCGACGGCGGCAAGTGCCTGGCGGCTGCGGAGCACCCGCACGAGACCGACGAGTAGCAGCGGCCAGACCAGGTAGAACTGCTCCTCGACCGCGAGCGACCACAGGTGCAGCAGTGGCGGGGGCGGTCCGAACTGGGCGACGTACGACGTCTGCTCGGCGACCTGCCACCAGTTGCTCACGTACGCCAGCGCGGCGGCCACGTTGCCGCGCAGGCCGGCGCCGACGTCGCCGCCGATGACCGTGACGACGGCCGCGACGGCGGCGAGGAGCAGCCACAGCGCGGGCAGCAGCCGCCGCGCGCGGCGCACCCAGAACGCCTTCAGGTCGACCCGCCCGTGGTCGCGCCACTCGTTGAACAGGAGGTCGGTGATGAGGAACCCGCTGATGACGAAGAACGTGTCCACGCCGAGGAAACCGCCGCGCAGCAGCGGTATGTCGAGGTGGTAGCCGATGACGGCGAGCACGGAGAGCGCGCGCAGGCCGTCGATTCCTGGCATGTACTGGCTGTCGGGGCGCGGCGTCGGCGCGCTCACAGGACCCTCCGGGCAGGCCTGGTCACGGGTGGCAAGTACCAGCTACTGATCGTCCCAGAGCGCCCGGTCTCGTTACGTTCCGACGCGCGGTGTGGTCGACCGTGACTCTCGGACCGGCTGCCCGATGCCGAGCAGGTTGCCCTCGCTGTCGCGGAACCACGCGGCCCGCTCGCCGTCACCGCCGGCCGACGGGTAGTTGCCGGTCACCTCGGTGACCCCGTCGACGGTCTGCAGGCCGGGGACGTCGACCTCCTCGAAGACGACGCCGCGGCCGCGCAGCTCGGCGACGACCGCGTCCAGATCGGTCACCTGGAACGCCATCTGGGTGTGCGCGCCGGACGGCTCGCCGGCGCTCTCGAAGAGCGAGAAGCCGCCCGCGCGGCACTCGTACCGCAGGCCACCGGGCCGGCTCTCCGCCGGCCCGAGACCCAGCTTCTCCGTGTAGAACCTGCGCGCCCGGTCGAGGTCCTGCGCGGGCAGCCGGGACGCGACCGCGGCGTCGGCGAGCAGGCCGTGCTCGGCCGCGCCGGCGCGCCGGCGGCGGTGCCGCCAGTAGGCGGGGGTGAGCTCGACGATCTGCACGTAGTTGCCGTCCGGGTCGAGCACCGTGCCGAACCACGCGCCGGCGTCGTCGCGGTACTCGAGCGCGGCCACCCAGTGGACGTCGAGCGAGTCGAGGTGCTCGGCCGTCGCACGGGCGTCGGCGACGTGCACGTTGAGCAGGACCCGCGCCGGCTCCGCGGTGCGGGTGGTCACGTCGCCGCGCCCGTCGATCAGCAGGCCGACCGCGCCGAGGTGCAGGAACCCGTCGTGGTCCGCGGTCACGTCGAAGGCGAGCTCGTACCAGCTGCGCAGCCGGCGCGGCTCGGTGCTCGCCAGCAGGATGCTGCCGATCGCCGGCAGGCGGTCGTGCATGGTCGCTCCCGTGGTCGCTTGGTCTCGGGAGGCAGACCACCGCCGCGGCGCGGACTCATCGGTGCCGTTAGCCCGTCGTACGGCCGGGGCCTGGCTGGCTCTCGTTGCCGAGGCGGTCGACGCCGGTGACGTAGTACGTGTACGTCGTGCCGTCCTCCGCCGTGCGGTCGACGAACGTCTGCCGGTCGCCGCGGCGCACGGTGGCGACCAGGCTCCGTGCGTCGGCGAACGCGCACGGCGACGCGGACTCGCCGGCGACCCGGTAGACGGCGTACGAGGTGGGTGTGCGTCCGGGGCCGTCGCGCCACCGCACGGTGACCCCGTCGTCGGCTGCGGTCGCGCCGAGCACCCGGGGCGCCCCTGGCGCGCGGCCGCCCAGGTGGTCGATGGGGGGCAGCATGGCGGGCCTGGAGTAGTGGTCGTCGACCAGCCGGCTGAAGCCGCGGCCGCGGTCCTCGCGGACGCTTGCGGCGTTGAAGTAGACGTCGCCGCGCACGGCCGGATAGTTGCGGTTCAGGGCGAGGTTCGCGCTCAGCACGTCGCGGGAGCGCCACGCCTTCTCGGTGCCGAGCCGGTACGCGGCCTGGCCGATGTACAGGTGCACGTCGGTGTCGCGCACCAGGTCTGCCCACCAGGGCACGAGCTTCGCGTAGTCGGCGACGGCGAAACCGCGGTGCCAGTACAGCTGAGGGGCGACGTAGTCGATCCACCCGCGCTTGACCCAGGTACGCGAGTCGGCGTAGATCGCGTGGAACGACTCCAGGCCCTTCGTCGGCGAGCCGCGCGGGTCGCTGCTGTCGTTCTTCCAGATGCCGAACGGGCTGATGCCGAACTTCACCGCCGGCTTCTCCGCGTGGATCCGGCGGCCGACGTCGCGGACCATGGTGTTCACGTTGTGCCTGCGCCACGCGCCGATGTGGTCGAAGCCGTCGCCGTACCTCGCGAACGTCCGCTTGTCGGGCAGCTGCTTCCCCGGCAGCGGGTACGGGTAGAAGTAGTCGTCGAAGTGCACGCCGTCGATGTCGTAGCGGCGGACGGCCTCGAGCACCACGCGCTGCACGAACTCCCTGGCCGCCGGTACGCCGGGGTCGTAGTAGAGGTCCTTGCCGTACTTGAACACCCAGCTCGGGTGCTGCCGCGCCGGGTGCCCGCGCGTGAGGTCGACCGGCGGTGCCTCGAAGCTCGCGCGGTACGGGTTGAACCAGGCGTGCAGCTCGATGTTGCGCTCGTGCGCCTCCCGGACGGCGAACGCCAGCGGGTCGTAGCCGGGGTCCTTGCCCTGCTTGCCGCTCAGCCACTGCGACCACGGCTCGAGCTCGGACGGCCAGAACGTGTCCCCGCTCGGGCGCACCTGCAGGAAGACCGCGTTCAGCCGGTTCTCGCGGGCCAGGTCGAGCTGCGCGACCAGCTCCGCCTGCTGCTCGCGTACCGACAGCCCCGGCTTGCTCGGCCAGTCCAGGCTGCGTACCGAGGCGACCCACATGCCGCGCATCTGGTGCTTCGGCACGTCCGGCCGTGGCGCGCAGGTGCGGGCGCTGCTGACGGACGGGGCGGGGGTGGGGGTGTCGGTGGCCTCGTCGTCACCGCCGGTGCAGGCGGCCGTCGCGGCGAGCGCCAGCGACAGTGCGACGGCGCAGCGGCGGAGGAGTCGCCCGGGCCCCGACGACGTGTGGGCGCGCATCGGCTCTCCCTCCGCAGCTCGCCGAATGCCCGGACTGCACCACTATGTCAGGCCTGCCCGGTCGAGTGGGGCGCCGGTCAGAGCAGCGAGGGGCCCTTCGGCTCGGCCGACCGGGGGTCGTCCTCGTCCACGGTGTTGACCAGGCTGTTCGCGGCCATCACCAGGTAGGTCCACAGCTCCTGGTCGTGCTCGGGTGCCAGCTCGGCCTCGTCGAGCGCGTCGCGCATGTGCTTCAGCCAGGCGTCCCTGGCGACCTCGTCGACCCGGAACGGCGCGTGCCGCATCCGCAGCCGCGGGTGGCCGCGCTGCTCGCTGTACGTCCGCGGCCCGCCCCAGTACTGCTCGAGGAACATCCGCAGGTGGTCGGCCGACTCGTCCAGGTCCTCCGGGTACATGCCACGCAGCAGCGGGTCCTCCGCGACACCCGCGTAGAACCTGGCCACGATCTTGCGAAAGGTCGCCTCGCCGCCGACCTTGTCGTAGAAGGACTGCCGTCCACCGTCACTCATGCCTCCACCCTACGGAGTCCGACCGCCGCTGCGGCGGGCGGCGGAGTTCGGAGCTGTGCGGCTGGCTGGTCGACACCTGGCGTGGCTAGCCGATCACCTTGCCCGGGTTGAGGATGCCGTACGGGTCGAGCGCCGCCTTGACCGCGCGGTGCATCTCGAGCACCGGGCCGCTCAGCTGGTCGCGTAGGCCGTCGCGCTTCAGCAGGCCGACGCCGTGCTCGCCGGTGACCGTGCCGCCGAGCTCGATGGCCGCCTCGATGATGTCGGCGAACGCCCGTTGTGCCCGCGCCTTGGCCTCCTCGTCGCCGGTCGGCGTGATCAGCAGCGGGTGCAGGTTGCCGTCGCCGGCGTGGGCCACGTTGGCGATCTGCGTGTCGTACCGTGCGGCGGCCTGCTCGATCCGGCTGAGCATCTCGGGCACCAGGTCGCGCGGTACGCAGACGTCCTCGGTGAGCAGCGGGCCGAGCCGCTCGAGCGCGGGGTAGGCGAGCCGGCGCGCCTGGAACAGCGCCTCCGCCTCCTCCGGCGTGGTGGACCGGTCGGCCCAGCTCGCGCCCGCGCCGCGGAAGCACTCCAGCATGCCCTCGGCCTCGGCGTCCCCGGCCACCCCGGGTGCGTCGGTGCGGCCGAGCAGCACGACGTTCGCGTCCACCGACAGGCCCATGTTCTTCCACGCGTCCACGGCGGCGAGGCAGTGCCTGTCGACCAGCTCGAGCGCGGACGGCACGATGCCGGCGGCGGTCACCGCGCTCACCGCACGGCCGGCGTCCACGATCGAGTCGAAGTAGCCGGCGACCGTCTGCTGCGGCGGCTGCAGCGGCCGCAGCCGGACGGTGACCTCCGTGAGCACGCCGAGCGTGCCCTCCGAGCCCACCATCAGCCCGCACAGGTCGTACCCGGCGGAGCTCTTCGCCGTCCGTCGGCCGAGCCGCACCACGTCGCCGCGCCCGGTGACGACCTCCAGCCCGAGCACGTAGTCGCGGGTGACGCCGTACTTGACGCAGCACAGCCCGCCGGCGTTGGTCGCGACGTTGCCGCCGATCGTCGACCACGGTGCGCTGGCCGGGTCCGGCGGGTACCAGAGACCGTCCTTTGCGCTGCGTGCCCGCAGGTCGTCGTTGACGACTCCCGGCTGCACCACGGCGAGCCGTTCCGCGGTGTCGATCTCCACGATGTCCGTCATCCGCTCGGTGGAGAGCACGACGCAGCCGTCCGTGGCGTTGGCGCCGCCGGACAGGCCGGTGCCCGCACCCCTGGTGACCAGCGGCACCCGGTGGTCGACGCAGTACCTGACCGTGGCCTGGACCTCTGCGGTGTTGGTCGGCCGCACGACGGCGAGCGGGGCGCCGTGCGGAGCCCACTCGGCCTCGTCGTGCTCGTAGGAGCGCAGCAGGTCGGGGTCGGTGACGACCCGGTCGGGGGGCACCACGGTCAGCAGCGTGTCGACGGTCATCTGCACCTCCTCGGCAGCGGTGCCATCATCGCACCCGCGGCCGGTGGCGCTAGGCGGATTCCGCCGGGGTGCCCTCGCCGGTGCCGGCGCCGGCGCCGGCGTTCTCGGTGTCCAGCACGTCCCTGAACCGTTCCCTGAGCTCGGCGGCGACCTCCTGCTCGCGCAACGGCGACGTGCGGACGGTGACCTGCACGACGTAGTGGTCGGTGCCGAGCTCGACGATGCCCGCGACGTCCGGCTCGTCGAGGATCACGCTCTGCCACGGCGGCTCGTCGCGCATCGAGCTGGCCATCCCGGCGAGCACCTCGCGGACGTCGTCCGGGTCGCGGTCGGCGGGCACCGGCACGTCGATCACCGCGCGCCCCCAGCCCTGGCTGAAGTTGCCGACCCGCGCGATCTGGCCGTTGCGTACGTACCAGACGCTGCCGTCGGCGTCGCGCAGCCGGGTGGTGCGCAGCCCGACCGCCTCCACGGTGCCGACGATGGTGCCCGGCACGGAGCCGACGTCGACCACGTCGCCGACGCCGTACTGGTCGGCGCTGAGCATGGCGATGCCGGTGAGGAAGTCGCTGATGATCTCCCTGGCCCCGAAGCCGACGATCAGGCTGAGCACGCCGACGCCGGCGAACACCTTGGTCAGCTCGACGTCGAGGTAGCCGAGGATGAGGATGACGGCAGTGAGGAACAGGAGGAACGACGCGATGCTGTTCAGCAGCGACGCCGCCGTCTGGGTGCGCTGGTCACGGCGTTCGGACAGCAGCGCGGCGCTGCGGCCGGGGAACACCTTCCACTGCGGCATCCGGCTCTCGCCGATCCGGCGGGAGACCCGGGTGATGACGATCCCGAGGACCAACCGCAGGCCGAACGCGACCAGCACGGTCAAGACGACGGCGAGCAGCTTGTAGTACCAGGGGGCGTGCGCGATTGCGTCCACGGTCAGGCAGCGTAGCGGCCAACCGGCGGTCGTGTCCGCAGGTGGGCCGCTGGGTGCACCCGGCGGCGGGCGTCAGGTCCGGTCGCTGCGGGCGCGCCACTCGTCGGCGAGCAGCCCGTACACGACCTCGTCCGCCCACTCGCCCTTGACCAGCTCGTTCTGCCTGAGGTGGGCTTCCCTGCGCATGCCGAGCCGTTCCAGCACCCGCGCGGACGCGGTGTTGCGGCCGTCCAGCCGGCCGGTGACCCGGTGCAGACCGAGCTCCTCGAACCCGAACCGCACCAGCTCCTCCGCGGTCTCCGTCGCGTAGCCGCGGCCGTGGAACGCGGGGTTGAAGACGTAGCCGATCTCGCCCTGCCTGCTCTGCTCGCTGCGCCAGAAGAACGTGGCGTCGCCGGCGAGCGCGCCGGTCTCGCGTTCGACGACGGCGAGGCTGAGCGAGTCGCCGGCGTCGATGAGGGTGGTGCGTCGCGTCCTGCGGGCCAGCGCGACCTCGGTGGAGGCCTCGTCGAGCGGGTGCCAGTGCAGGTAGCGCACCACGTCGGGGTCGCTGTGGATGGCGTGCAGACCGGCGAAGTCGTCGGCGGTGAACGGGCGGAGGTCCAGGCGGGCGGTGCGCAGCGGGTAGCTGGGTCGGATCACCTGTTCACCCTAGTTGTCGGTGGCCGGTGAGATGCCGATGGCGTGTACGAGGAGTGGGGGGCGACGCTGCCTGGCGCGGTGTTGTGGCGGCGCCGGTCGACCGACGTGGCGAGCCCGCTGCCGGTGGCCACCGGACGGCTGCATGGACGTGATCTGGGTGGCCGGCGAGCTGCTCGTCGCCGGGCCGGACACGACGCCGAACTACGGGCCCGTACGCCCCGACACCACCTTCGTCGGGCTGCGGTTCGCGCCCGGTCTCGGCCCTTCGTTCTTCGGCGTGCCTGCGCACGAGCTGCGCGATGCGCGGGTGCCGTTGTCCGCGCTCGCGTGCCGCCGCGGGCCTGCCGGTGACGCGGATGGCCGCCGAGCTCGGGTTCAGCGAACGGCAGCTGCACCGGCGGTGCCTCCCGGTGTTCGGCTACGGCCCGAAGACGCTGACGCGCATCCTCCGGATGCGGCGCGCGGTCGACCTGGCCAGGCGCGGCACGCCGTTCGCCGCCGCGGCCGCGACCGCCGGCTACGCCGACCAGGCGCACATGTCGCGGGAGGTCCGGGCGCTGAACGGTGCTTCGCTGTCCACGCTGCTCGCCGTCGCGTAGGTCAGCCGGGCAGCGCGGCGAACAGGTCGACGTGGTTGCCGTCCGGGTCGTTGACGACCGCGTAGCGCTGTCCCCAGAACGCGTCGAACGGCGCCAGGTAGCTCGGGTGCCCGGCAGCCACCAGCTTCGCGTACCAGGCGTCGACCTCGGCCGGGCTGGCGCAGGCGAACGCGAGCGCGACGCGTGCCCCGCCGGCTGGCGGCGTCCAGTTGGGGTCGAACGAGCGGATGGTGTCGACCGTGTCCCAGGCGAGCAGCGTGCCGCCGGGCAGCTCCGCCTCCACGTGCGGTTGCTGGTCGGCGTCGGCGGGGATGTCGACGCCGAGCTGCCGGTAGAACGCGAGCGACGCGGCGATGTCGGCGACGGCCAGGCCGATGAAGTGGAATCGCAGTGCAGTCATGCCGGCGACGCTACGGCCGGTGCCCGTAGCCCGTCTTGAACGAATCGGACGTGCCGCACCTGTGCCTGACGTTGCGCGGCCGGTAACGTGTGAGGCACGATGCGTGCTCGAAGACTTTCCGAGGACCTGCCTTCGGGGGAAGGACCCGCGTGAGTGCACTCAGTGACGTCGTCGAGATCCTCTCCACGACGATCAAGGACGTCGAGAGCGGCCAGGCCAACGCCACCCAGGCGGAGACCTCCGCCGGCGAGGCCCTGACCGCCGCGACGGCGTACGGCAACCAGTCGAACATCGCGCAGACCGAGCAACTGAAGGCGACCATCGAGGAGGCCAGCGGCCTCCTCGTGCAAGCCAAGGACAAACTGGACGAGGCCCTAGGCCAAGCACAGGCCCTAGAACAGGGTTGACTACCGCGGCAGCCCAGCGGGTCCCCGAGCACTTCCACACCGCCTCCCACATCGGTGGCGACCACCCCTGCTCAGGGAGCACACCGACGCCGCAGGCGGGTGGGTGTTGGAAGGCGTTCAGAGGCGACGGGCCGGCTGCGTTCGACTCACCAGCAACCGACTGAGCGTCCACGTCGGTTGCCAACAACAGAAGGCATGGGTGCCGGCGTGGCGCTCGCAGGCACCAGTTGGGAAGTCGTGCAGAACGCATTCTCGGCATTGCCGTCGGTCGTCCAGGTGCCGGTTACCTTGGCCATCAGCGCGGCGGGTGCATTCGTGGCAGGTGTTGCCTGGTTCAGGCATCGGAGGGAGCAGAAGGATGTCGATCGATCCAGCCATTGAAGGGCCTACGCGAAAGTTGTTCGGGCATGCCCTGCGTGCCGAGTTCGAAGACTTCCAGAAGACCCTGATGGCGCTCGACGGTGAGAAGCTCACCAGTGCGATGCAGTTGGCGGCCAATATTGCTGCAGTCGCTGTGATCGATGCCTGTGGTGGCGAGAGCCCGTCCGACAGTGACCTACGGGAGGTCGCCGCGACGATCTCGGAAGCGGAAGATCGCTACTCCCTGACGGTCGATGAGCTTCACACGTACCTGGCGAAGGGCGTATTCGGAGGCGAGGCGCTCGATCAGTACTTCGCGCCTGACGATGTGGTTCGTCTCCCGTTCGTCCTTGCAGCAGGTGTCCTCGGTGCATACCGGGACGAGGGTGAGGACTGGTGGGAGTACCTCGACCAGATCGAGGCGGCTATCGAGGCGGCGCCTGAGGCGTCTGGCTGACGCTTCAGGGTGCCAGGTTGGTGCCTGCGGCGAGGAACGCCAGGAGGTCCGCGGTGTAGGCGGCCATGCGGCTGACCGAGCGGGCGGAGTGGCCGACGTTGGACTCGCGGCGGAGGAGGACTGGGCGGGTGCTCGTGGTGGCGTGTTGCAGCGCTGCGCACATCTTGCGGGCGTGGGCCGGGTCCACTCGGGTGTCGCTGTCGAAGACGGACAGCAGGACGGCCGGGTACGCCTTGTCCTCGCGGGCGTTGTGGTACGGCGAGTAACCCAGCAGCCAGCCGAGGGCTTCCGGGTCGTCGGCGCTGCCGTACTCGACGTTCCACATGGCGCCGATGAAGAACCGCTCGTACCGCACCATGTCGAGCACCGGGGCCGACGAGACGGCCGCGGCGAACAGGTCCGGGCGCTGGGTGACGGCGGCGCCGACGAGCAGGCCGCCGTTCGAGCCGCCGGACGCGGCGAGCTGTTCGCGGGTCGTCCAGCCGTCCGCGATCAGCTGTTCCGCGACGGCGTAGAAGTCGTCGAAGACGTTCTGCTTGTTGCCGAACATGCCGGCGCGGTGCCACTCCTCGCCTTCCTCGTTGCCGCCGCGCAGGTTCGCGACCACGTACGTGCCGCCGGCCGCGGCCCACGCCAGCGCCGTGGCCGAGTACGCGGGCGTCATGGAGATGTTGAAGCCGCCGTACCCGTAGAGGACGGTCGGACGTGGCCGATCCGGCGCACCCGTGGGGGAGACGACGGACGCGTACACGGTCGTGCCGTCCGCCGACCGGCAGCTGATCCGCGTGGTGTGCACCTCGGGCAACGGCACCTCGCCGGGCACGGTCGCCCACGTGGACACCGCGCCGTCGCGGGCGTCGTAACGCAGCACCCGCACCGGTTCCGCCCAGCTGGTGAACGCGAACCACGCCTCGTGCCCGCCGTCCGGGTGTGCGCGCGTGCCGCCGATGGTGCCGGGGCCTGGCAGTGCCACCTCGGCCAACCGCTCGCCGGTCACCAGGTCGTGCACGGTCAGCTCGCTGGCCGCGTGGCGCGACCACGAGACGAGCAGCACCGGACGGGGCAGCTCGTCGCCGTCGAGGATCACGAAGTCCTCGAAGATCGCCTCGGCGTCCTCGGGTACAAGCTCACGCCAGGTGTCGTACTCCGGTGTGGCCGGGTCGGTGACGCACAGCCGGCCGCGTGGGGCGTCGCGGTCGGTGAACACGTAGAGCCGGCCGTCGCGGCCGACGTGCACGCCCGTACGCGCGTCCACGCCCTCCTGCACCGGCCGCAGCACCGGCGCATCCGCACTGCACGCGTGCAGGTCGGCGAGCCACAGGTCGTTGCGCGGCTCGGTGCCGCGGGACGTGCTCAGCACCAGCCACCGGCCGTCGCGGCTGACCTGCGCGGCCGGCACCTCGGTCTTGTCCCTGTCGGCGCCGAACACGCAGCCGGCATCCTCCGGTGACGTGCCCACCCGGTGCAGATAGACCCTGCGGTGGTAGTGGTCCTCGCCGGCGGGCACGTCGGCCGGCGCCAGTCGGCGGGTGTAGTAGAACGCCTCCCCGCCGGGCAGCCAGCCGACGGGGGAGTACCGGCACCGGTCGATCGGGCCTTCGACGGTCTCGCCGGTGCCGACGTCGAGCACGCTGAGCTTCGACTCCTCGTCGCCTCCGGTGGACAGCTGCACCGCGAGCAGGCGCCCCTCCTTGTCCGGCTGCCAGGCGTCCAGCACGGTGGTGCCGTCCGGGTCGAGCGCGTTCGGGTCGACGAGCACGCGTTCGGTGCCGTCCGGCTCCACCACGAGTAGCACCGCGTGGTCCTGGTCGGGATCCCTGCGCGTGACGAACGCGCGCTCGCCCCGCCACACCGGCGCGGACACCGCACCGGTCCGCATCAGCTCGGTGAGCCGTTCGGTGAACGCGGCGCGGCCGGGCAGCATCGCGGCCGTGGTCTGCCACAGCGTGTCCTGCGCGGCCGACCATTCCTTCGTCTCCGGTGCTTCCGCGTACTCCAACCAGCGGTACGGGTCGGCGACGCGGTGTCCGTGGATCTCCTCGACCAGGTCGAGGCGCTCGGCGTGCGGGTACTCGGGGCGGTCAGCAGAGAACGTCACGTCGCCACTGTACTGACCAGCTTGTCGCGCCTGCGTCGCTTGCGCTCGTAGCCGGTGACGCCGCGCGGCTTGTACGTAGACAGCGCAAGCACGGTGAGCAGGACGACGAGCCCGCCGACGGAGTGGGCCAGCGTGCCTGGCAGGTCCCGTGGGTCCGTCGCTGCTGCCGCCGCGTCCGCCAGGCCACGGACCCGTGGCGCCTCCACCAGGAGGACGGCGGTCGCGGCGAGCGTGAGTACGAGCTTCACGAGGACCCAGTAGTGGCGGAACAAGCCCCACGGTGTGCCGAGCGCGTTGACGATGCCGACGAGTACGGAGGCGACCGCGAGCGGAACGATGGCGGAGGTGACCGTCAGCTCCATCGCGCGGTAGGCGGCACGCACCAGCTCGACCTGTTCGCTGGTCACCGCGGTGACGTCGAGCGCGAGGTAGGCCGCGACCGCGCCCAGCCAGCCCACCGAGGTGGCGATGTGCACGGTGAGCACGAGCTTGCGCAGCCGGGGCGGCATCACCATCGGGCCACGGCGACGTACGCCGCACCGTGCCGGCTGGGCCCGTGCTCGCCGCCGAGGCCGATGAGCTTCAGCACGACGAGCAGGAGGATGAGGATGCCGACGACGAGCGCGCCCAGCTTCACCCAACGCGGCACTCCGGTCTTGTCGGGACGTCTCATGCGACCACCAGTGCTTCCCTTACGGTCAGTTGGGCGGCGCTCGTCGCCGCCGCCTGGGTGGCGAGTATTGCGCCGAGGACCGCCAGCGCGGTCCAGATCGCCGCGGCGAGGAACGAGAACTGGAACGGCAGGGCCGCGTTGACGAACAGGTTGCCGAGCAGCGCGTTCAGGGCCACCGTGAGCCCGACCGCGGGGACGGTAGCCAGCAGGCAGCTGGCCATGGCGATGATGACGCCTTCCGTGACCACGATGCGGCGCACAGCCTCGGGACGTGCCCCGATCGCGTGCATGACGGCGAACTCGCGGGTGCGCTCGAGGACGTTGGCAGCCATCGTCGAGCCCAGCCCGATGCAGCCGATCAGCCCCATGGGAAGCGCGGTCGCCAGCAGGATGGCGAGGACCGGCCCCAGGTGCCCTCTGGTGGAGGTCTCCTGGCGTCCGACCGACTCCGCGGACCGCACCGCGATTCCCGCGTCGGTGAGTGCCGCCTCCGCGGCGTCGGCGGCGGACGCGCGCGTCTTCTGGTCGTGCCGGTCGGTCGTTATCCGGAGGGTGTTGGACCGCGGGGGTTGGGCCATGGCCGCGCCCAGCCCGGTGTCGGTCACGTAGGCGCGGCTGTTGGCGCCGAGCTCCTCGGCGATCCCCACTACCCGCCAGCTGGTGGCCGCGCCGCGGTCGGCGAGGTTCAGCTCCACGGTGTCACCGACCTCGACGTCGAGGTCGCTGCTGGCCACGGTGACCTGGTTGAGCACCACCGCCCCTGTCTCCCCTGGCCGTAACCAGCGGCCCTGCAGCAACGTGGGCGGTGTCTGCATGGTGGTGTCAGACGGGACGGCCGTCACCGACAGCCGCCCGTGGCCCTGGTCGGGGTACGTGTTGGTCAGCGGGAACTCGCCCGGCTCGGCGAGGCTGCCCGCGGTCACCTGCAAGCCCTCGACCCTCGTCACCGCGGGCAGCCGTTCGAGCCGGCCGGTGACCTCGTCCGGCGGGGTCGGCTTCGCCAGCTGCACCTCGACATCCCAGGTGAGCTGTTCGGCGGCGTCGTCGCCGACCGCCGCGGTGGCGTCACGGGTCGACATGCCGGCGACGAACATCATGCCGGCGCCGGCGAGCAGGCCGACCGCCAGCAAGGTGCGGGCCGGCCGTCGGACGGTGTTGCGGATCGACATCAGCAGGCCGCGGTCGAGTCGACCGAGCCGCGCGAGCGCGCTCGTTGCCACGCGCGGCGTCGCCCCCGTGCCCCGGTGGTCGATCGCCGCCCGCACGGTGGTGCGGCTGGCCCGGACCAGCGGGACGAGCGTCAGCGACACCGGCAGTGCGACGCCGGTGCCGGCGACTACCGCGTACGTCCACCACGCGGCCGTCAGGCTGGTCGCGTCGATGCCGAGGAAGCCGAGGATGGCGGGGGCGAAGGCGGTGCTGATCAGGATGCCGGGGGCCAGCGCGAGCACGGTCGCCGCCGCAGCGACGACCAGCGTCATCGCCAGGTACAGCCGGCCGATGCGGCCGGCTCCGCCGCCGATCGCCTTCATGATGCCGATCTGCGGTATCTGTTGGGTGAACAGCCCGTTGAGCATGGTCGCGACGAGGATCGCGGCCAGCAGCAGGGACGCGCCGGCGCCGATGAGCAGCGCGGTGAGCAAGGCGTCGGTCTGCCCCTGGTGCGGATGGGCGTACGGCTCGGGAACCTGGATCTCCGCGACGGTCACCCCGTGCTCCCGCTGCAGCCGGTCGGCGACGTCGGACGCGACCGCCGCGATGCGGTCGCGGTCGCGGCTCGGTGTGGCCCCGCCTGGGTCGGCGACCTGGAGCTTGAGCTGGTCGAACACGTCCGGCCGGCCGAGCGCCGCCGCGGACAGGTAGCCGCGGGCCCGCTGCTCCTGCGCTGCGGGGGACAGGCTGGGGTCGTACACGGTGTCCGCCACCCGCAGCCGCGCCGGGCTGCCGTCCGGGGTCGCTACGGTCACCGTGTCGCCGACCGCCAGGTCGAGCAGCGGCAGCGAGTCGCGCCCGACGTAGACCTCGCCGGTAGCCGGTGGCCACTGGCCGCGGCCGGGGAAGAATTTCGCCATCCGCATCGGGTCGTCCGGCGCCGCCGCGTAGAGCTGCAGCTGGATGTCCCGCGGCCGGCCGTCGACCTGCACCTCGCTGGTGAACTGGGTACGCCTGGTCGCCTCCACGACACCGGGCATGCCGCGCGCCTCGGCCGCGATCGCCTTCATCGCCTCGCCGTCGACACCCTTGCCGAGCCGGAGCGTGGCCGACGCTGGCTCCGTGCTGAGGTATGCGCGCTGCGCCTCCCTGTCGATGACGCTCCAGGCGTAGAGCACGGCGCTGAACGCGGTCAGGCTGACGGTTATCGCGACCACCATCAGCGCCAGCCGCGGCCAGGTCGCGCGGAGATCCCGCCGCAGCTTCACCGTCAGCAGCCGGCTCACGCGAGCGCCTCCGTCCGCTCACCCTCGCCGGTCACGATGCGGCCGTCCCGCAGGGCGATCTCGCGGTCGACGATCGAACGGATGTCGCGCTCGTGCGTGACCACGATGATGGTCCGTCCGTCGGTGTTGAGGTCGGCGAACAGGCCGAGAACCGCGTCGGCCGTGTGCGAGTCGAGGTTGCCTGTCGGTTCGTCGGCCAGCAACAGTGGTGGGTCGTTGGCCAGCGCACGCGCGATGGCCGCGCGTTGTTGCTGACCGCCGGACAGGGTGGCGGGCAGCTTGTCCGCCTGGTCGCCGATGTCCACCCGTTCGAGCAGTTGCTGCGCGCGGTCCCGTCGTTCGCCGGCGGGGATGGTGTTCGCGAAGTCCATCGGCAGCAGGACGTTCTCCGCAACGGTCAGCGTGGGCAGCAGTTGGAAGAACTGGAACACCAGGCCGACGTTGCGTCCGCGCCAGCCGGCCAGCCCGGACTCCGACAGCGAGCCGAGGTCGGCGCCCGCGGCGTGCACCGTGCCCGAGGAGGGCCGGTCGATGCCGGCGAGCAGGTTCAGCAGCGTCGTCTTGCCGCTGCCAGAACGCCCGACGATCGCGACGAACTCGCCGACGGCGATCTCGAACGTGACGTGGTCGACGGCAACCACCTCGCCGACGCCGAGCGGGTACGTCTTGACGACGTCGTCGACCTGCACGATGTTTCCCACCGGCCGGGCCTCCAATCGGGATGCGGTGCCGTCAACGCTAGGTAGCCGGGGACGCCGGCGAAACGCCCTGCGTGGGGAACCTGCGCGTACCCAATTCGTGGACACGGGTAATCCGCTGGGAGGACGCCGCAGGCCGGTAACCGCGCTACTCTCACTGTGGTCATGTCCACGTCCGGCGCTCACCAGCTGTTCGCGACGCGGCCGAGCTCGCGGGCGCTGCTCGACGTCGCGGTCGCGCTGGTCGCGCTGGTCGGGTCACTGGCGCAGCTCTCGCACGGCGGCATCTTCCCCGCGCGGTCCGGCGCCGGGCACGTCGATCTGGTCGGTGTCGTCCTCGTGGTGTGCTCGACGGCGCCGCTCGTCGGCTGGCGTCGTTCCCCGCTCGCGGTGTACGTCGCGACCTCGGCGGCGAGCGCGCTGCTCGCCGGTCTCGGCTACTCGCTGGATCTGCCCCTCGGCGTGGTTGTGGCGCTGTTCCTGCTCGCCGCGAGCCGCGACCGGGAGGCGCCGTGGACGCTTCGTACCACGGTGGTCGTCGTAGCGATGCTGCTCGCGTACCTCGGCGCGGCCGCGATGGCTCAGGCCGCCTTCCCCGGCATCGAGCTGCTCCACACCGGTCTCGCCGCGGTGGGTTCGTGGTTCGCGGGCGAATGGACCCGGCTGCGCCGCGAGCAGCTGGCCGAGCTGCAGGAGCGGGCCGTCGTTGAGGAGCGTGCGCGGATCGCCCGCGATCTGCACGACTCTGCGGGCCACGCGATCAGCGTGATCGCCGTACGTGCGGGCGCAGCCAGGTTGCGGCACGCGGAGGAGCCTGAGCGGTCGCTGCCGGCGCTGGCCGCGATCGAGGAGCTGGCCAGGCAGACGGTCGACGAGCTCGACCAGATCGTCGGCACGCTGCGCGAGGGTGGCTCCGTGGACGGCGCGCTCCGTGCACCGCCGGGCATCGCGTCCCTCGACACGCTGGTCTCGCACCATGCGACGGCTGGGCTCACCGTCACGCTGCACAGCACGGGCACGCCGCGGCCGCTGGCCGGCGTCGTCGACCAGGGCGCGTACCGGATCGTCCAGGAGGCGTTGAGCAACGCCGCTCGCCACGGCACCGGCAGTGCGCGGATCGTCCTGACCTACCGCGCCGAGGCGCTGGACGTCACCGTGACCAACCCGGTTCGCGCGGCGACGGCGTCGCGCCCCGGCGGCGGGCACGGGCTGATCGGGATGCGGGAACGCGCCAGCATGCTCGGCGGCAGCCTGGACGCGGAGCGCGCGGACGGCGCCTTCGTCGTGCGCGCCCGGATCCCGTACGGAGGTCAGCCGGCATGACGCGGGTGCTGATCGCGGACGACGACGACCTGATGCGCGCCGGGCTGGTCGAGCTGCTCACCGCCGACCCGGAGACCGAGATCGTCGGCCAGGCGGCCACCGGGCGGGAAGCCGTCGAGCAGGTCCGCCGGCTGGCGCCCGACGTCGTGCTGATGGACGTACGGATGCCCGAGCTGGACGGCATCCAGGCGACTCGCGAGCTGTCGCGGGCAGCCCCGGAGACGAAGGTGCTGATCCTCACCACCTTCGAGCAGGACGACTACATCTTCGGTGCCCTGCGGGCCGGTGCCGCGGGCTTCTTGCTCAAGCGCACCAGGCCGGAGGAGCTGGTGGCGGCCGTCCGTACGGTCGCCGCCGGCGACGCCCTGCTGTCGCCGTCGGTCACCCGCCGCGTGATCGACCGGATGGCCCAGCAGCCGACACCCGAGCTCGCCGGCCGGCGCAAGCTCGACGGGTTGACCCCGCGGGAGCGGGAGGTGCTCGTCCACGTCGCGCGTGGCCTGTCGAACCGGGAGATCGCGGCGGCGCTGGCCGTCGAGGAGTCCACCGTGCGGACACACGTGAAGCGGATCCTCATGAAGCTCGAGCTGCGCGACCGGGTGCAGGCCGTGATCTTCGCGTACGAGAACGGCTCCGCCTCGTCGGTTGACCTCAACTTAGGTTGACGTCCTAGCGTCGGTGGCAACCGACAGAGAAGAGGGTGGACGTGAGCGCAGTAGAGCTGGGGCCGATCGGCATCGCGGTGGACGTGACGGGGGACAGCGGCTACCTGGACGCCGCCGCCGAGATGGAGAAGCTCGGCTACGAGGGGTTGTGGGTGTCCGGTGGCCAGCTGGCCGACCTGACCCCGATCACCGAGCTCGTGCACGCGACCGAGTCGGTGCCCGTGATCCCGGGCATCATCCCGCTCGACGTACACGACGCGGCCACCGTGGCGCGGCTGTACGCGGACCTGGAGGCCAGCCGCCCGGGCAGGTTCGTGGTGGGGCTCGGCGGCCCGCAGCGCTCGGCGAAGCCGTTGCGGGCGATGAACGAGGTGCTCGACCGGCTCGACGTCGCGGACCCGCCGGTGCCGGCGGAGCGGCGGATCCTGGCCGCGCTCGGCCCACGCAAGCTCGCGTTGGCCAGGGACCGGTTCGCCGGCGCGGTGACGCTGCTAGTCACGCCGGAGTACACCGCGTACGCGCGGGAGACGCTAGGTCCGGACGCGACGCTGGTCGTCAACCAGATGCTCGTACTCGACGACGACGCGTCCCGCGCGCGGCGTACGGCGCGCGAGACCATGGGGTTCCTGCTCGGCGTCGCGGGCTACGCCGACAACGCGCGCCGGATGGGCTACACCGACGCGGCCATCGGCGACCTCAGCGACCGCATCGTCGACGACCTCACCGCCTGGGGCGACCCACACGCGGTCGCCGCACGGGTCCGGGCGCACCTGGCCGCCGGCGCCGACCAGGTCGTCCTGAGCCCCCTGACCGACGGCGAACAACCGGGCGGCCTACCCGCGGCCCGCGAGCTTGCCGGCCTGCTGTTGCGCTGACGGCGGGTGGCCGGGCGTGGCAAGAGGAAACGGTGCCGGCCGTGATCTGCGTCGTGCTCAGCCTGGCGGGGTGTACCGGCCGTCGATGGCCGTCCAACCGCCGTCGACGAAGAGCTGCGTGCCGGTGACGAACGACGAGGCATCGGAGGCCAGATAGACCACAGCGCCCGCAAGCTCTTCCGGGCGCGACCAACGGCCGAGCGCGCTCTTGGTCGCGTAGGCCTCCGCCCACTCGGGGACCGCCCGGATCTGGCCGGTCAGCGGCGTCTCGACGACACCGGGCGCGACCGCGTTGAGGCGTACGCCGGAGGGACCGAGCTCGGCGGCCGCGGTGCGCAACAGCTGCACGAGGCCGGCCTTGGTGGCGGCGTACACCCCCTGCCCGGGTTCGACCGCTACCGAACGAATCGAGCTGAACCCGATGATGCTGCCGCGACCGCGCTCGGCCATGCCGGCGCCGAACGCCCGCACGAGATCGAAGGAGGCGCGGAGGTTCAGCGCCACGACCTTGTCGAACTCGTCGCCGGAGTACTCGAGCAGCTGCTTCCTTACGTTCACCGCCGCGGTGAAGACGAGCACGTCGACGGCGCCGAGGTCGTCGGCGGCCCGCACGACGGCGTCGCCGTCGAGGACATCGAGCCGATACGCGGTAAGGGCGTCGCCTGCGGACGCCGTCTCCTCCGCCGCAGCGAGGTCACGGTCGGCGCAGACCACCTGGGCGCCGTGCGCGGCGAGCGCGAGCGCGCTCTCCCTGCCGATCCCGCTGCCCGCACCGACGACGACCGCCTTACGGCCGTCGACGCGGAAGAGCCTGGAGTAGTTCTCGAGTGCGGCTGCGGAAGGTCGTTCGGTCATCTGCTCATGCCCCCCTCTGGGTCGGGCGGATGACCGCCATCCGAGTCACGGTGAGCTCTTCGATCGCGAAGCGCGGACCCTCGCGGCCGGCACCGGAGTCCTTGACTCCTCCGTACGGCATCACGTCGCTGCGGAAGCCGGGCACCTCGTTGACGACGACGCCGCCCACCTCGAGCCGGTCGACTGCAGCGAACGCCGTGTCGAGGGAGGCCGTGAAGACGCTGGCATGCAGGCCGTAGCGGGAGTCGTTCACGACGTCGAACGCCGCCTCGACGTCGGGGACGGAGCGCACCGCGACTACCGGCCCGAAGATCTCCTCGTCCCACGCCGGCTCGCCCGGCGGGACGTCGAGGAGGACGGTCGGCTCGACGACGCCGTCCCTGACCTGTCCGCCGGCGACCAGGTGGGCGCCGTTCGCCAGCGCGTCGTCGACCCACGCCTGCACCCGGTCGGTGGAGCGCTTGTCGATGAGGGCAGACACGCGGGTCGCGGGGTCGCGCGGGTCCCCGACGACGATCTCCGCCATCCGCTCGCTGAGCTTGGCGAGCAGCTCGTCGCGTCTCGCGTCGACGACCACCACGCGCTGCACGCTGATGCATGCCTGCCCCGAGGCGTAGTAGCCACCGCGTGCGATGGCGTCCACCGCGGCGTCGAGGTCGGCGTCCGCTGCGACCACGAGCGCGGCGTTGGAGCCAAGTTCGAGGAGCACCTTCGTGGGCGCAGCGTCGCGTGCGATCTGGTGTCCGACGGACGCGGAGCCGGTGAACGAGACCGCGCCGACCCGGCGGTCGGTGGTGAGGGTCACGCCCACCTCGACGCCACCGGTGACCAGCTGGACGGCCGCACGCGGCCCGCCGGCCTCGGCCAGCGCTTCACGCACGACGTGGACCAGCCACAGTGTCGCAAGCGGTGTCTGCGGCGCGGGCTTGGCGACGACCGGACAACCGGCCGCGAGCGGGGGGGCGATCTTGTGCGCCGCCAGGAGGAGCGGGTAGTTGAACCCCGCGATGCCTACGACCACGCCGATCGGCTTGCGTACCCAGAAGCCCATCAGGCCTTCGCCGTTCGGCAGCAGGTCGAGCGGTACGGTCTCGCCGTACAGCCGCGCGACCTCCTCCGCGGCGGTGTGCAGCGTCAGCAGGGCGCGGTCGACCTCGACGTGACAGTCGACGAGCGGCTTGCCGGTCTCCAGTACGAGGAGCTGCGCGAAGCCGTCGCGTTCCGCTGCGATCGCGTCGTGCGCGGCCAGCAGGGCGTTGCGCCGGACGTGGGAGGGCAACCGGCCGACCAGCTTGCGCACCGCGACCGCCTCGTCGAGCGCGCGCCGCGCCGCGGCGGCGTCGCCCACGGGGGCCTGGTCGATCACCGAGCCGTCGTAAGGGAAGACGACCTCCTGGGTGCCTTCGGCGGGCTCCCAGACGTCACCGATCGGCAGACCGTCGGGGTACGCACCCTTGACGTCATGGAGCAGGCTCACGCCTCGTCCTTCCCGTTCGTGGATCCGGTGCTCGACCCGTCGAGGAGGTCGGCTGGGGCCGCCCCCGCGAGCGCCTTCTCGAGCGTGGGAATGGCGGCGAGCAGCCGCTTGGTGTAGGGGTGCTGCGGGTCGTCGTACACCTGGTCGACGGAGCCGATCTCGACGATGCGGCCCTGGCTCATCACCGCGACGCGGTCGCACACGTGTCGGACGACCGAGAGGTCGTGCGAGACGAAGACCAGGGTGAGCGAGAGCTCGTCGACCAGGTCGGCGATGAGGTTGAGTACCTGGGCGCGCACCGAGACGTCCAGCGCGCTGACCGGTTCGTCGGCGACGATGACCTGCGGCTTCGGCGCGAGCGCACGGGCGATCGAGATGCGTTGCCGCTGGCCGCCGGAGAACTGGTGGGGATAACGCTCGACTGCGTCGCCGGGAATCCCCACCGACGCGAGCAGTTCGGCGACCGTCTCACGTGAGCTGTGCCGGCCCTGGGCGACGAGCGGCTCGGCGACGATGTCGCCGACCTTCATCCGCGGGTCGAGCGAGCCCATCGGGTCCTGGAAGACCAGCTGCAGCAGCTCCCGCAGGAACCCCAGCCGACGCTCGGGCAGCCGGGTGATGTCTGTGCCCTGGACCTGCACCGTGCCACTGGTCGCACGGTCCAGCCCGGCGATGATCCGCAGCAGGGTCGACTTGCCGCAGCCAGACTCGCCGACGACCCCGAACCGCTCTCCGCGGGCCACGTCGAAGCTGACGCCGCGCAGCGCGTGCACCACGGGGGCGGCGTGTGTCAGCGACGAGCGCGACCTTCGGTAGTCGCGGGTCACGTCCCGCACGCTGATCACGGCCTCGGGGTCCGGCTCCGCCGGCAGGTCGGGTACGGCAACCGGCTCGGTCACGAGGAGACCTCCTGCCCCGTGGGCGGGTCCGGGTGGAAGCACGCGTAACCGGATTGGTCGCCGAGCTCCGTCCACGGCGGCCGGTCGGCACACGCCTGTGTGGCGTGGTCGCACCGGCTGCGGAACACACACCCGTCGGGGAACTGCCCGGCCGGGGGTACAGAACCGCGGATCGTGGCGAGCCGGCCGCGTTCGTCGACGACCGCGAGGTCGGAGGTCGCGATCAACCCCCGCGTGTACCAGTGGCGTGGCCGGGTGAAGACCTCATGGACCGGTCCGGACTCGACGATCCGGCCGCCGTACATCACCAGCACGCGCTCGCACACCGTCGCGACGACGGCGAGATCGTGGGTGATGAAGAGCAGGGCGGAGTTGCGCTGCTCGACACCGTGCACGATGAGGTCGAGGACCATGGCCTGCACGGTCACGTCGAGAGCGGTGGTGGGTTCGTCGCAGATCAGCAGCGCCGGGTCATTGGCCAGCGCGATGGCGAGCATGACGCGCTGCTGCTGACCGCCGGAGAACTGGTGCGGATAGGCATGTGCCGCAACGGCCGGGTCGGGCAGCCCGACCTGCGCCAGCAACTCCACGGCCGCTGCGCTGGCCGACCGACGGTCGGTGTGGGTGCGGTGGATCAGCAGCGCCTCCGCGACCTGGCGGCCCACTCGCATGGTCGGGTTCAGCGCTGTCATGGGCTCCTGGAACACCATGGCAACGTCCTTGCCGCGGACCCGCGAAAGCGCGACCTCGTCGCCGGACAGGAGGTCGTGGTCACCGAGGCGAGCGGAACCCGCCGCGGCCAGCTCCTCGGGGAGCAGTCCCATCAGGCTGAGTGCGGTCAACGACTTGCCGGACCCGGACTCGCCGATCAGGCCGACCCGCTCGCCGGCGTGGATGGTGAAGCCGACGTCCTCGACCAGGCGGCGGCTCCCTGCGGTCACGCCGAGATCGTCGACCGCGAGCACCTCCCCGCTCATCGCCGGTCCTCGAGCTTGGGGTCGAGGTAGTCGCGCAGCCCGTCGCCGAGCATGTTGAAGCCCAGTACGGCGACCGCGATCGCGATACCGGGGAAGACCGCCAGGCGGGGTGCCTGCCACAGCAGCTCCTGGCTGGCTTGGAGCATCCGCCCCCACGTCGGGGTCGGTGGCGGAGTGCCGAATCCCAGGAAGGACAGCGCCGCCTCGGCCAGGACTGCGATCGCGAAACCGACCGACATCTGCACGATGACCAGGCCGATGACGTTCGGCAGCACGTGGCGCAGCCCGATGCCGAACGGGTGGCGTCCCGCGGCGCGGGCGGCAAGGACGTACTCGGTCCGCATCACCTGCAGCGTGCCGCTGCGTACCAAGCGTGCGAAGGTCGGGATGGTGGCGATGCCGATCGCCACCATCCCGACGAGGGTGCTGCCGCCGTACACCGCGGCGAACATGATGGCGAGCAGCAGCGCGGGGAAGGCGAGGAGCAGGTCGTTGAAACGCATCAGCGTCTCGCCCACCCACCGCGAGCCCATGCCCGCGACGATGCCGAGCGGCACCCCGACCAGGGCCGCGACGCCCACCGCGACGATGCCCACGAAGAGGGCGGTCCGCGAGCCGACCATGATCTGGCTGAACACGTCCCTGCCGAACTTGTCGGTGCCGAACCAGTACTCCGCCGACGGCCCCTCCAACCGCGCCGAAGCGTTGACCAGGGTGGGGTCGTGCGGTGTCCAGACGAACGACAGCAACGCCAGCACGATGAGCAGGACGACGATGAGCCCACCGACGACCATGCTCGTGTTCCAGCCGCGGACACGTCGGGGCGCACCGACGGCCGCGCCCGCGAGCTCGGCGGGTTGCGCGGTCATGACGCTCCCGTCCGCAGGCGTGGGTCGATCACCAGATAGAGGAGGTCGACGAGGAAGTTGACCGTCAACACGGCGACGACGAGGATCATGACGACGTCCTGCACCACGATCAGGTCGCGGTTGGCGACGCTGTCGAGCAGCAGGCTGCCGAGGCCGGGGATGACGAAGACCCGCTCGACCACGACGGCACCGATGAGCAGGGTCGCGAGCTGAAGGGCGAGCATCGTCACGACGGGGATCGCGGCGTTGCGCAGCCCATGCCGGATCAGCGCCTGCCCCGGTCGCAACCCCTTGGCCCGAGCGGTCCTGAGATAGTCCTCCCTGAGCACGTCGAGCACGGCGCTGCGCACGTACCGGGTGAGCACCGCCCCCTGCACGACGGCCAGCGAGCAGGCCGGCAGGACGAGCTGCTTGAGGAACATGCCCGGATCGTCCACGGGCGGTGTCCACCCGTTGGCCGGCAACCAGCGCAGCCGCACGGCAAACAGGGTGATCAACAGGATGCCCGCGAGGAACGCCGGCACGGCCACCCCGACCTGGGAGAGCCCAGAAAGCAGCACCCCGGACAGGCGCCTGTGCCGTATCGCCATCAGCGTCCCGACCGGTACGGCGATCAGCACCGCGATCACCATCGCGGTAACCACCAGCCACAGGGTTACCTGCATCCGGTCAGCGATCTGCGGGCCGATGGCGGCGCTCGAGACGTAGGAGTTGCCGAGGTCGAAGGTCACCAGCCCGTGTACCCAGCTGCCGTACTGGGTGACCAGCGGTCGGTCGAGCCCGAACTCCTCGCGCAGCTGCTGCACCGCCGAGGTCGACGCGTTCACGCCAAGGGCCACCCGGGCGGGGTCTCCTGGCAGCACCGCCATGAACGCGAACACCGCTATCGAGCTCACGCCGAGGCTGGCCAGGAAGACCGCCGTCCGGCGCAGGAGACGCAGGAGCATGGAGAGCGAAGGCCTCCCGTCAGGACTGACCCAGCTGGGTGAGGTCGAGGGACTCCGAGATCGCGTTCTTGGGCAGGCCGGTGATGTCCTTGTCGGCGACCATGAGGTTCGGCAGCGTGAAGAGCCAGTCCGCCGCCGCGTCGTCGGCGAGCATCGTGGCGGCCTGCTGCATGTACTTCTTCTGCTCCGCCGGGGTTCCTTGGTCCGCCTTCTGTAGCAGCGAGTTGAACGCCGGCTTGCCGTAACCCGTGTAGTACTTGGGGTCACCGAACACTGCGGGCATGTCCCGTGGCTCGACGTGCGAGACGATCGACATGTCGTAGTCGGCGTTGTTGAAGACCGTGTTCAGCCACGCGGCAGGGAACTCCAGCTGCTCGAGCTTGACCTTGAGCCCGACCTGCTCGAGCTGACTCTTCACCACCTGTCCGCATGCCGTGGCGTACGGCAGGTTCGGAATCCGCAGTCGCAGTGTCTTGTCCGCCTGTCCGGACTGTTGGATCAACTGCTTGGCCTTCGCTGCGTCGTGCGGGTAGCGACCGGTGAGGTCCTCGTACCACGGGTCGGTGGGCGGCACCATGCTCCCGATCAGCTTTCCTCTGCCCGCCCAGCAGGTCTTGAGCATCGCCTTGTGGTTGATGCCGTACTTGACGGCCTGGCGCAGCTTCTTGTTCTGCAGCGGCCCGGACGCGTTGTTGAACGACAGCATCACTTCGCCGTTCGTCGTGCCCTCGATGACCTGGTACTTCGGGTTGTTCTCGAACTGGCCGAGGGAGTCGGGGCTCTGCACCGCGCCGATCATGTCGATCCTGTCGCTGAGCAGCGCGTTGTTCTCCGCGGTGGAGTCCTTGAAGTACTTCAGCGTGACGGTCTTGAAGTGCGGCTCGTCGCCCCAGTAGTCGTCGTTGCGGGTGAGCTTGATCGAGTCGCCGCGAACCCACTTCGAGAAGCCGTACGGGCCGGTGCCGACCGGTTTGGTGGCGAGCTCGTCCACCCCGGTCCGGCTGAACATCGCGCCGATCCTGGTCGTCATCCGGTAGAGCCAGTCGTTGCTTGGCTGCTTCAGCTTCACGACCAGGGTGGTCGGGTCGGAGACCGACACCTGGTCGACCTGGTCCATCCCCGCCTTCAGGGAGATGGTCCAGTCCTTCTTGACCCGGTCGATGGAGAACTTCGCGTCCTTCGCGGTGAACGGCTTCCCGTTGCTGAACTTCGCGTCGTCGACCAGTTCGAAGGTGTACGTCTTCCGGTCGGACGAGACGTCCCACGACTTCGCGAGCGCAGGCACGATCTTGCCGTCCTGGTCGACCTTCACCAGGGTCTCGTACACGTTGTAGAGCAATGCCTGCGGAATCGCCGCACCGTCGTTCTTGGTGAAGTCGAGGCTCGCCGGCTCGGCGGTCAGCCCGATGTTCAGCGAGGCGTTCGCCTTACCTTCCGACGAATCACCGTCGCTGCTCGAGCCGGCCGAGCACGCGGCCAGGAACATCACCGCGAGAGTGGCCATGGCCACGGCGGTCTTCCGCAGGTGTCTCAGCTGGGACATTACGTCAGCTCTCCATCCAGCGCAGGGCGGCTGAAGCGACCACCGTCGCGAAGGTGCGAACTTGGTCTGACCAGTACACTAAGTCGTGTTGGCTGCTACCCTGACGGCACCACGGGCGGTTGTCAAGGTGTGCGCGGCGCACCGCAGCGACCGTTCGACGACTCGCACCCGACGGGGACCAAACCCGCTCAGCGGGCCGGTGAGGAGTGGCTGTGCCGAAGGATCACGACGAGCTGGCGACACTGCCCGCGGTCGAGGTGGTACGCCGATACGCGGACCGCACGCTGTCACCGGTGGAGCTGCACGACGCCGTCCAGGCGGTGATCACCGCCAAGGAGCCGGTGCTGAACGCCTTCTGGGTTCGCGACGATCCCGACGACACCCGCAAGGCCGCAGAAGCGAGCGCGGCCCGCTGGGCGGCGGGCGCACCGCTCGGCCCCATCGACGGGGTCCCGGTCACGCTGAAGGAGAACATCGCCCGCCGCGGCGTCCCGAAGCCGGCCGGCAACGCCGGTGTGGCGCCTGAGGTCCCCGCGCACGACGCACCGGTCACGACCGCGGTGCTCGATGCGGGTGGCATCGTCCTGGGGTCGACGGTGATGCCGGACTGGGGGATGCTCTCCTCCGGGGTCTCCAGCAAGCACGGCTTCACCCGCAGTCCGTGGAACCCGTCGTGGACGACCGGCGGCTCGAGCTCAGGCGCCGGTGCCGCGGCCGCCGGCGGGTACGGCCCGCTGCACGTCGGCAGCGACATCGGTGGCTCCATCCGGCTGCCAGGCACCTGGCTGGGGCTGGCCACGCTGAAGCCGAGCTCCGGTCGGATCCCGCTCGACGCGCCCTACCTCGGCCGGGCGGCCGGCCCACTGGCCCGAACGGTCGCCGACGCAGCGATGGCGATGCAGGTACTGAGCCGGCCCGACGAGCGGGACTGGACGAGCCTCCCCCCTGAGCAGCTCGACTGGTCCCTCAGCGAGGTCGACGTCCGCGGCCTGCGGGTCGGCCTGCACCTCGACGCCGGCTGCGGCGTCGCGGCGGAGCAGCAGGTGACGGACGCCGTGTCGCGGGTGGCGGAGGTGTTCCGCGCCGCGGGTGCGACGGTGGAGCCGGTCCAGCCGTTCATGACCCAGGAGCTCCTCGACGACCTGGACCAGTTCTGGCGGGTCCGGTCCTGGAACGACTACCAGGCGCTGCCGACCGAGGGGAAGCTGCGGGTGCACCCGTTCGTCGCCGAGTGGTGCCACGCCGGGGCCGACGTGAGCGGCACCAGGCTGATGCAGTGCTACCACCACATCATGGAGATCCAGCGGCGCACGGTGGCCGCCACGATGCCGTACGACGTGGTCCTCTCGCCGGTCACATCCGTCCCTGCCTTCCCCGCCGAGCAGCCGATGCCGTTCGACGAGCCAAGCAAGGCAATGTGGCACATAGGCTTCACCGTGTCGTACAACATGTCCGGCCAGCCCGCCGCCACCGTCAACTGCGACTTCACCGCCGACGGCCGGCCGATCGGCGTACAGGTCAGCGGACGCAGGTTCGACGACACCGGCGTGCTCAGAACCGCCGCCTGGTACGAGGCACACCGCCCACCCGCCGCGGTCCCGCACTGGCCGGACGCGACGGCGGAGAGCGTCGGGGCATGACGGATGCGGGCCCGTTCCAGCGGGTGCAGCCGGTGCGGCTGTACCAGAACATCGTCGACCAGATAGAGAGTGCCATCGCGCACGGCACGCTGAAGGCCGGCGAACGCCTGCCGAGCGAGCGTGAGCTCGTCACTCAGTTCGGCGCATCCCGCGCGACCGTGCGGGAGGCACTCCGGGTGCTCGAGGCGCACGGTGTGGTTCGGTCGTGGCCGGGCGACCCTTACGGTCCCGAGGTGCTGTCGTTCTCCCCGGACGGCCTGGCCAACCAGATGACCCGGCTGATGCGGCTGGACGGGATGTCGCTCGCCGACCTGCTGGCGTTCCGGATGATCATCGACGGCTCGGCCAGCCGGCTCGCCGCGCGGCTGCGTACGCCGGAAGAGCTCGATGCCATGGAGCGGACGATCGTGGCGATGGAGCAGGCGATCGACAAGGGCTACGACGAGTTCAGCGAGGCCGACGTCGCCTTCCACGACGCCATCGCCCAGGCGAGCCGCAACGCGATGATCCAGGTCTGCAACAACGTCGTCCGCGGCGTCGTGCTCCAGGTCATCGAGGACAAGGTGCGGCGCGCACTCGACAGCGAGGCGGTGATGCGCGAGTCGCTGCAGCACCACCGCGAGGTGTTCGAGGCGATCGGCGCCGGCGACGGCGACGCTGCCGCCCGCATCGCACGGAAAAAGCTCTACGACTACTACGCCGGCTACGTCCCTGACGAGGACCGCGCCGGCATGCTTGCGCTGCTCGACGTCGAGCAGCCGTAGCTCCGTCCAGCGGGGCACGGGGGTGGCGAGCGCGGGGGTGGAGAGGAGAAGCGCCCGTGTGGCCCGGGCTGCGTGGAAGCAGCCCGACGCGTAGGCGCCCATGCGGGCGCCCGTATCCATCCCTTGCGGAGACGCGGCGTCTCTTCCCACGCCGGCGGCTCTCGCGTCTGAGATCGGAGGCTCCATGAAACGACGGCCTACTGCCCTTCTGCTCGGCGCAGTGCTCACCTGCCGGGTCGGTTTCTTCGTGGCTGTCACACCAACCGCGTCCGCCGAGACTGTCCCAGGGAAGCCCGGCGCGAACAACGCCATCACCGACGTACCGGGTATCAAGGTCGGTCAAGTCCAGTCCGACACCGCTCCGTACCTGACCGGCACGTCAGTTGTGTACACACCGAAGATGTCGGTGGCCGGTGTCGACCAACGCGGCGGCGCCCCGGCGACGAAGGAGACCGACCTCCTCAGCCCGCTCAACTCCAACCCCGGCGTCAACGCGATCCAGCTCGGCGGTTCGAGCATGTACGGCCTGTCGGCCTCCGACGGGATCATCCGGTGGCTGGAGGACCGCGGTGAGGGCATCCCGCTGGGCCCAGGGGGTGTGGCGCCCATCGTGCCGGCGGCCGACATCTACGACCTCGGCCGCGGCGGCGACCCGAAGGCGCGTACCTCGGCTCCGTGGGGCTACCTCGCCGCGGAGGCGACCTCGGGCGGTCCGGTGCGGCAGGGCAGCCTTGGCGGTGGCACCGGCGCCCGCGCTGGTGGGCTGCGCGGCGGCGTAGGCACCGCCAGCGTCGACCTCGGCGACGGTATCTACGTGGGCGCCATGGTGATCGTGAACTCCGTGGGCTCGACGGTCAACTCGGCGGACTGCTCGCTGTGGGGCGTCGCCTACGGCATCGGCGACGAGTTCGCCGGCTACCAGAAGCCCGCCAAGACCGAGTGCCCGACCGGCACCGCCACCAAGCCGAACAGCGACTCGCTCAACACCACCATCGCAGTGGTCGCGACCAACGCACCCCTGGAGAAGGCCGCAGCCGCACGCATGTCGGGCAACGCCCACGACGGCATGGCCCGGGCGATCCAGCCGAGCCACACGCTGTCCGACGGCGACACCGTCTTCGGCGTCTCCACCGGCGACGGCAAGCCGCTGCAGGTCAACAACCCCACCGACGGCCGTACGTTGAACAGCATCTTCGATGCCGGCTCGAGCACCCTGGCCCGCGCGATCACCCGCGCCATCCTCTCTGCCGAGAGCAAGGGCACGACCCGCAGCTACTGTGACAAGTACCCGTCGGCCTGTGCCGACATGCCCCAGCTCGACAGGTGGCGCAACGCAGGCAAGGCACCGGACGTCACCCCCGCGTCCTTCAAGCGGGCAGAGAAGAAGCTGAAGCAGACCCCGGTCCCCGAGCCGGGCAACAGCACCCAGGACGGCGACTCACCGGACAGCGATAGCGAGGACGGCAACGCTGCTGCCGTTCCGCCCGCGGGCTCCAACGGCGGTCACGGGGGCTGGCCGTTGGGGGATGCCAGTACCGTCGGTATCGGCACGCTCGGTGTTCTCGGCGCCGTAGGCGCCGTGCTGTACACCCGCCGCGGAACGGCTCACTTACTCCTGCGCTGAGCTCGTTCAGCAGTCATGCCGAGGACGCTCATGCGCCGACCAGGGCGCGGAGGACGTCGGCGAGCCACGGGACGGCGACGAAGACCGTGGGCAGGGCGACGAGTGCGATGGCGGCGGCGTAGGTTGCTGCAGCCAGCGCGTCGTAGCGGCGCGTGGGTTCGGCCAGCCGGTTCACGCGCAGCACCGTGGCCTGGCAGGCCGCGGCCAGCGCCGCTTCCGGGGTGCTGCCGTCGGCCAGCTTCACCAGGGCGCGGGCCAGTGGCGCGGCGCCGACCCTGCGCCTGGCCGCGTCGTCGGCCAGCAGCTCGACCAGGATGCGGTTCTGCTCGAGCGCGGTGTGGCTGCGGACGAACCGCGGAAACGCGTGCCGCAGCGCGCCGAACGCCTCGAGCACCAGGTCGTGCCGGGCGCGCAGGTGGGCGCGTTCGTGCGCGAGCACCGCGCCCAGCTCGTCCGGGTCGAGCTGGGCGAGCGCGCCCGCCGACAGCACGACCCGTGCGTCCCGGACCGCGGGCAGGCAGTAGACGACGGGTGTCTGCTCGGCGAGCACCCGCAGGCCAGGTTCGAGCCCGTCGTGCTGGGCGAGCAGGTCGACGAGGGCGCGGTGCCGCCGGCGCCTGCTGCGGGTGTGCACGGCGAGCGAGACCACCGCCCACGCGAGCCGGCCTGCCACCAACACAGTGAGGACGAGGACCGCCGCGTACAGGACGAGCTCGACGGTGCCGAGCGGCTGCGCGACGAGCAGCCCGGTGGCCAGCGCGAGACCGGCCCCCAACGCGGCGAGGACGGCAGCGAGGGCGAGCGCCTGCCACAGCACCGCCGTGGCGCGCGGCACCAGGTGCGGCCAGGACGCCCTGGCGAGCAGTGCTGGCGCCGGTCCCGCGAGCACGAGCGCGAGCACCCCGAGCACCACGGGCGTCACCATTGCTACCGCCCCCAGCCGGCCGGGCGGCGTACGGGTTGGCCAGTCGTCGCGATCATGGTCAGTCGCCCTCGGGGGGCTCCAGTTTTGCCAGCGCTGCGCGCATGGCGGCGGCCTCCTCCGCGGAGGCGGAGTCGACGAACCGGACCAGCGCGGCGGAGCGGTCGTCGGTGCCGGAGAGTGCCTCGTGCATCAGGTCGGCGACCAGCTGCTCCCGCGCGGCCACCGGCTCGTAGAGGTACGCCCGGCCGTCGCGGACCCGCTGCACCACGCCCTTCTTAGCCAGTCGGTCGAGGACGGTCATCACCGTGGTGTACGCCAGCTCGCGATCGGCGGCGAGCTGCGCGTGGATCGTCCGTACGGTCAGCGGAACGCTTGCGGCCCACAGCCGCTCCATCACCTGCCGCTCCAGGTCGCCGAGCCGAGTCATGTGAGCCATCTTACGACATGACGTCGTACTACGAGGCGTAGTATCTACTACGAGTTGTCGTAGATTGACGGAGGTGCGACGTGGACGTGCTCGACCTGGCGCGCTTGCAGTTCGGCGTCACGACGGTGTTCCACTTCCTGTTCGTCCCGCTGAGCATGGGGCTGTCCGCGATCGTCGCCGGCTTCCAGACGGCCTGGGTGCGTACCGGCGCCGAGCGCTACCTGCGGCTGACGCAGTTCTTCGGCAAGCTGCTGATCGTCAACTTCGCCGTGGGTGTGGTCACCGGACTGGTGCAGGAGCTGCAGTTCGGCATGAACTGGAGCGCCTTCTCGGTGTTCGTCGGCGAGATCCTCGGCGTGCCGCTCGCGCTGGAGGCGCTGCTCGCGTTCTTCCTCGAGTCGACGTTCCTCGGGCTGTGGATCTTCGGCTGGCAGCGGCTACCCCGACGCGTCCACCTGGCGTGCATCTGGGTCGTCGCGGTCGGCACGCAGGTGTCGGCGTACGTGATCCTCGCCGCGAACTCGTGGATGCAGCACCCCGTCGGGTTCCGCGTCGACCCGCGCACGGGCGAGGCCGTGCTCACCGACTTCGTCGCGGTGCTCACCAACGAGACGGCCGTCGTCGCGTACGCGCACACTGCCGCCGCGAGCTTCGTCACCGCGGGCGCGCTCGTCGCCGGGATCGCGTTCTGGCACCTGGCCAGGCAGCACCAGCCCGAGGTGTTCCGCACGGCCGCGAAGGCCGCCTGCGCGGTCGTCCTCGTGGCGGGCATCGGGGTCGCGGTGAGCGGCGACGCGCAGGGCAAGGTGATGACCGAGCAGCAGCCGATGAAGATGGCCGCCGCCGAGGCGCTGTACGAGACGTCGCGGCCGGCCTCGTTCAGCGTGTTCACCGTCGGCACGCTGGACGGCCGCGAAGAGGTGTGGAGCCTGCGGATCCCTTACCTCTCCTCGTTCCTCGCCACCGGCACGCTCGACGGCGAGGTCGAGGGCATCCGCGACGTCCAGCGGGAGTACGTCGCCACGTACGGCCCGGGCGACTACCTGCCGAACGTCCCCGCGACGTACTGGAACTTCCGGCTCATGATCGGGTTCGGCATGCTCGCCGTGGCTGCGGCGCTCGGCGGTCTGCTGTTGCTACGACGTACGGCAAAGACGAGGCACGCGGCCTTCCCACGCAGCCGGTGGCTGGCGCGCGCGGCGCTCGCGCTGCCGGTGCTGCCGCTGCTGGCCAACAGCGCCGGCTGGATCTTCACCGAGGTGGGTAGGCAGCCGTGGCTGGCGTTCGGGCTGTTCCAGACGGCCGACGGCGTCTCGCCGGGTACGGCGGCCGGCCAGGTGGCGTTCTCGCTCGCCGTCTTCATCGCCGTGTACGCGTTGCTCGGCACGGTCGAGGTCTGGCTGCTGACCAAGCTCGCGCGCAACGGCGCGCCGGATCCGGATGCCGAGCCGCCGGCGGACGAGCCGGACACCGACGCGCCGCTGACCCTCGCGTACTGAAAGGTTGGGAGATCGGCATGGAGCTCAGCACCGTCTGGTTCGCGGTGGTCGCGTTCTTCTGGGTGGGCTACCTGGTGCTCGACGGGTTCGACTTCGGCGTCGGCGCGCTGCTGCCGGTCGTCGGCCGGCGCGGTGAGCACGACCGGGCGGCGATGTTGCAGACCATCGGCCCGGTGTGGGACGGCAACGAGGTCTGGTTGGTCGTCGCCGTCGGTGCGACGTTCGCGGCGTTCCCCGCGTGGTACGCCACCATGCTGAGCGCGTTCTACCTGCCGATGCTGGCGATCCTCGTCGCGCTGATCGGCCGGGGCGTGGCGCTGGAGTTCCGCGGCAAGCGCGACGACCCGCGCTGGCGCCGCCGCTGCGACGCCGTCGTCTGCCTGGGCTCGCTACTGCCCGCCGCGCTGTGGGGCGCCGTGTTCGGGACACTCGTGCACGGCCTGCCCCTCGACCGCGACGGCACGTACGCCGGCTCGGTCGTCGCCGTGGACGGGCTCGGCGGCGTGCTCGGCGCGGCGGCGGTGCTCGGCCTGTGCGTGTTGCACGGTGCGACGTTCCTCGCGCTGCGAACCACCGGCGGGTTGCGGGAGCGTGCGTTGCGGGTCGCGCGCTACGCGGCCCCTGCCGTGGTGCTCGTGGTCGCCGGTTTCCTCGGCCAGGTGCAGTACGCACGCGGCGACGCCGGGTCGGCGGGCGTCGCAGGGCTCGCGGTGGTGGCGCTGCTCGTCGCGTCGGTCGCGGCCTGGCGGCGTGCGGACGGGTGGGCGTTCGCCGGCACCGCGGTGGGCGTGGCGGCGGCGGTGGCGACCGTGTTCGTCGCGCTGTTCCCCGACGCGGTGCCGGCCACGTCGACCGCGGCGTGGTCGCTGACCCTCGCGGACTCGGTCGCGCAGCCGTACGCACTGCGCATCCTGACGGTGATCGCCGTGATCTGCACGCCACTCGTCCTCGCGTACCAGGCGTGGAGCTACTGGGTCTTCAGGCGCCGGGTGCTGGCGCCATGAGGCCGCTCGACCCGCGGCTGCTGCGCTACGCGCGCACGACCATCGGCTACCTCGGCGCGTGCGTCGCCACCGGCACGGCCACCGGGGTGCTGTTGCTGGTGCAGGCGGCGCTGCTCGCCGACGTGGTCAGCGCGGCGTTCCTCGACGGCGCCGACCTAGGCGACGTCCGCGGCTCGCTGATCGCGCTCGCGCTCGCGGTGCTGGCGCGGGCGGCACTGTCCTGGCTGCAGGACGTCACCGCGCACGCGGCGGCCGCGCGGGTGAAGTCGACGCTGCGGCGGCGGCTGGTCGCGCACGTGCTCGAGCTCGGTCCCGGCTGGCTCACCGGGCAGCGCAGCGGTGGCCTCGCGACGCTCGTCGGCCGCGGCATCGACGGGCTGGACGGCTACCTCGCGCGCTACCTGCCGCAGCTGGTGCTGGCGTGCACCGTGCCGTTGCTCGTCTTCGCGACGCTCGTCGGGGCCGACCCGGTCAGCGCGGTGATCGTCGCCGTGACGCTGCCGCTGGTGCCGGTGTTCATGGCGCTCGTCGGGCTGGCGACGCAGCGGCACAGCGACCGGCGCTGGCGTGCCCTCGCCGTGCTTGCGCACCACTTCGCGGACGTCGTCGCCGGGTTGCCGACGCTGCAGGTCTTCGACCGGGCACGCGCGCAGGCCGAGGGGGTGCGCAGGGTCACCGACGCGTACCGGCGGGAGTCGCTGGCCACGTTGCGGCTGGCGTTCCTCTCCGCGCTCGTGCTCGAGCTGCTCAGCATGTTCTCGGTGGCGCTCGTCGCGGTCGGGGTGGGGCTGCGCGTGGTGGAGGGCCAGCTCGACCTGGCCACCGGGCTGTTGGTGCTGCTGCTCGCCCCTGAGGCGTACCTGCCGCTGCGCCGGGTCGGTGTGCACTTCCACGCGAGCATGGACGGGCTGGCCGCGGCGCAGCGGGTGTTCGAGGTGCTCGAGACGACGCCGGCGCGCGGTGGCGCCGCCGACGTGCCCGACCTGCGGCGCGAGGTCGTGCGGGTCGAGGACGTGACCGTGCGGTACGACCGCGGCGAGGCGGTCGCCGGCGCGTCGCTCGAGGTGCGGCCGGGCGAGCTGGTGGCGCTGACCGGACCGAGCGGGTGCGGCAAGTCGTCGCTGCTCGCCGTGCTGCTGGGGTTCGTGTGGCCGGCCGCCGGGCGGGTGACCGTCGCCGGCCGGCCGCTGGACGCGTACGACCTCGGCGCGTGGCGGCGCCAGCTCGGCTGGGTGCCGCAGCGGCCGTACCTGTTCGCCGGCACGGTGGCCGACAACGTGCGGCTCGGTGCCCCGGCGGCCGACGGGGCAGCGGTCGCCGAGGCGCTGCGCCTGGCCGGGATCGGTGAGCTGGCCCCGGCGAGCGAGGTCGGCGAGGGCGGTCTGCTGCTGTCCGAGGGCCAGCGCCGCCGGGTCGCGCTCGCCCGTGCGCTCGTGCGCCGGCCGGCGCTGCTGTTGCTGGACGAGCCGACGGCCGGCCTGGACGCCGACGCCGAGCTCGCGGTGCTGCGGACGCTGCGGGCGCGGGGCACCACGGCCGTCGTCGTCACCCACCGTCCGGCCGTGCTCGCGGCGGCCGACCGGGTGGTGCATCTGCCGGCGTCCCAGGCGGCCGTGCCCGAGGTGGTCGCCGCCGACCCGGTTCCTGCGGGGCCGGCTGACGCGGACCGCGGCCGGCCGCTCGGGGCGGTCGGCATCGCGGTGCGGTTGGCGGGGGCGCTGGCGCTCGGCGTCGGCGCTGCCGGGGCGGGGGTCGCGCTGCTCGCCACGTCCGGCTGGCTGATCTCGCGGGCGGCCGAGCAGCCGCCGGTGCTGTTCCTGCTGGTCGCGATCGTCGCCGTGCGCGCGTTCGGGCTGGCGCGTGCCGTGCTCACGTACGCGGAACGGCTGCTCGGCCACGACGCCGCGTTCGCCGTGCTCGCCCGGGTGCGGGCCAGGGTGTACGCGTGGCTCGCCGAGCTCGGGCCCGCGCAGCTGCAGCGGTACCGGCTCGGCGACCTCGGCAGCAGGCTGGTCGACGACGTGGACGCCGTGCTCGACCTGCTGCTGCGCGCGGTGCTGCCGCTGCTGACGGCCGCGCTCGTCGCCGGTGGCGCCGTGGTCGCCGTCGCGGCCCTGCTGCCCGCCGCCGGCCGCACGCTGCTCGCCGCGGCGCTGGTCGCGGTGGTGGCGGTGCCGCTACTCGTGGGGTACGCGCAGCGGCGTGCGGCTGCGGCCGTGCCGCCCAGGCGCGCGGCGCTCGCCGCCGCGACGACCGAGCTGCTGCACGGCCTGCCCGACCTGGTCGCGTACGGCGGCACCGACACCACCGTCGCCGACCGGGACGCACGGCTGCGCGCGGCCGAGACGCGCAGCGCCTGGTGGGTCGGTGCCGGCGCCGCGGTGGTCCTCGCCGCGACCGGGCTGGCCAGCTGCTACGCGCTCGCGCAGGGCGTGCAGGCGGTGCGCGCGGGCACCCTGGACGGCACCTCGCTGGCCGTGGTGGCGCTCGTGCCGCTCGGTCTGGCCGACGTGCTCGGCACGGTGCCGGACGCCGTGCGACACGGCCTGCGCTCGCTCGCCTCGCTTCGCCGGCTGCGCGCGCTGCCGCGCCCGGCCGTCGCCGGTGCCGGGCGCCAGCCGGCCGGACGGCCGCGGCAGCCGTACGACGTGCGCCTCACCGGGGTCACGGCGCGGTGGGCGGACGGCCGGCCGGCGGTGCTCGACCGGCTGCACCTGACCGTGCCCGCTGGCGCCCGGGTGGCCGTCACCGGTGCGAGCGGCGCCGGCAAGAGCACGCTCGCGAACGTCCTGCTCGGCCAGCTGACGCCGGAAGCCGGGCAGGTGACCGTGGGCGGGTCCGAGGTGCGCGCCCGGCGGGTGGTCGGGCTGTGCGCACAGGACGCCTACCTCTTCGACTCCACCGTCGCGGAGAACGTCCGCCTGGCGCGGCCTTCCGCCACCGACGGTGAGGTGCGCGACGCGCTCGCCGCGGCGCGGCTTGGCGACTGGCTGGCGAGCCTGCCGGACGGCATCCACACTAGGGTCGGCGAGCACGGCAGCAGGGTCTCGGGCGGTGAGCGCCAGCGGATCGCACTGGCCAGGGTGCTGCTGGCCGACACCCCGGTGGTGATCCTCGACGAACCCGCCGAACACCTGGACGAACCGACCGCAGCCGCCCTGGTAACCGACCTGCTGGCAGCCACCGCCGGCCGTACGGTGCTGCTGCTCACCCACCGGCTCGCCGACCTCGACCAGGTGGACGAGGCGTACCGGCTCGCCGGCGGCCGGTTGACGCGGACGCGTCCGGTGGCACACCCTGCGTGAGGGACGGCAATCGGCGCGCTGCCAGTGCGGATGCCCCGGACAACCCGCCGCTCAACGCGCCGACACGCCGATTCCGCCATTCTCCGTAGCCGTTTCGCTCCGTTATTGGGCAAACTTGTCCCGGAGGTGAGTGACAAGGTGGCCCACGCGCTTGTCCTCAATGCGACGTACGAACCACTGTGCGTCGTACCACTGCGGCGTGCGGTCATCCTGGTGCTGGCGGAGAAGGCGACCATCCTGGAGACCGGCCAGCACACCCTCCACTCCGAGCGTCTCGACGTACCCGCGCCCACGGTGGTGCTGCTGAGCCGGTACGTGCGCGTGCCGTACCGCCGCAGCGTGCCGCTGAGCCGCCGTGCCGTGCTGCAGCGCGACCTGCACGCGTGCGTCTACTGCGCCGCGAAGGCGGAGACCATCGACCACGTGGTGCCCCGCTCGCGCGGCGGCCGGCACGTGTGGACGAACGTGGTGGCGGCGTGCCGCAAGTGCAACCACAAGAAGGCCGACCGGCTGCTGCCCGAGATCGGCTGGACGATGTCCGTGCAGCCGCAGCCGCCGCGTGGCACGGTGGCGCTGCTCGTCGGGTACGCGAAGCGCGAGCCCTCCTGGGAGCCCTATTTACGTCCCCAGACCGCGGCCGGCGAGCTCGCCAGCTGACTACTCGTGCCGGCCGCTGAACGCGAGGCCGACCCCGAGACCGACCATGGTCAGCCCGGCCGCGCCGCCGACCAGCTCGAGTCGGCGCGTGGACCGGGCGAACCAGGTGCGGACGGCGCCGGCGAGCACTCCCCACACCGAGTCGCAGATCAGCGCGATGCCGGCGGTGATGGCGCCGAGCAGGATCATCTGCATGCTGGTGTGGCCGGCGGCCGGATCCACGAACTGCGGCAGCACCGCGGCGAAGAACACCGCCGACTTCGGGTTGGTCACGGCGACCACGAAGCCCTGCCAGCACGTCCGCCGGTCGCTTACCGGGCTCAGCTCGCGCTCGAACGCGTCGCGCAGCTTCCGCCGGTGCCGGAACGCCTGGATGCCGAGATAGACGAGGTAGCTGGCGCCGGCGAACTTGATCACGGTGAACGCCACGGCCGAGGCCGGCACGATCGCACCGACGCCGAGCGCCACCGCCGAGGCGAGCACGAAGCCGCCGATGGCGCCGCCGAGCACGGTGAGCAGCGCGGCGCGCCTGCCGTACGCCAGCGCCCTGCTGATCACGAACAGCACCGAAGGGCCGGGGATGACGATCAGGATGAACGCCGCGAGTGTGAACGCGAGGAGGTGGTCCAGGGGAACGCCCATCCCGGCAGTCTAGGAACGGCGCGGGCGCGCGGCATCCGGATTTCGCTGCGGGGTACCCGCCTGCTGGTACGCACGCGGGGTGACGCCGAAGAAGTCCCTGAAGCAGGCGATGAACGTGCTGATGCTCGCCCAGCCGCACGCGGACGCGGTGGCGGTGACCGTGCGTCCGTCGGCGAGCAGCACCAGGCTGTGGCTGAGCCGGATCTGGGTGCGCCAGGACGGGAAGGTCAGCCCCAGCTCGGCGCGGCACAGCCGGCTGAGCGTGCGGGCGCTGGCGCCGATCTCGCTTCCGAGCTGCTCGAGTGTCCGGGTCTCGCCGGGGTGGGCGTTGAGCAGCTGGGCGAGGTGCACCAGCCGGTCGTCGCGTGGCTCGGGCAGGTGCAGTGCGCGCACCTGCCGGTGCCTGATCCGGTGCTGCAGTGCGGCGGTGAGGTGCTCGTACTCGACCGGGTCGGTCGGCGGCTCCTCGACCAGCGTGCGGACCAGCTCGCGGCACAGCCGGTCGACGACCAGCACCGTCGGCGCCTGCAGGTCGCGCTCGGTGGGGCCGGGCAGCAGCACCGAGCGCAGCTCCGTGTGCCGGTGGGCGACGTGCGAGTGCCAGACGCCGGCCGGGATCCACGCCGCGCGGTCGGGCGCGGCCACCACCCAGGAGCCGACCTTCGTGAGGAACGCGAGCACGCCGGACAACGGCAGGCAGATCTGGTCGGACTCGTGTACGTGCCAGTCGATGGTGGCGCCGCTGGCCAGCCGCCTGGTGGTGGCGGTGGTGGTGCGCAGACCCGGCTGGTGGTCACCGACCCGACCCTGAGGTGCCGCCCCGGCAGAGGGGTGCGGCTCGGCAATGTGGCGAGTTTCCGGCATCAGTTGGCAGGATAGCCGTTTCCAGCACGGCCGCGTACCGGCGATGATCGGGACAGTGAGTACGCAGACCCCCACCTCCCGCGCGAAGCGCGACCGTCCCCGTATCGTGCACCGTCCGTCGCTGGTCATCCTGATCGTCAGCCACGCCGTGGTGGACTTCCACCAGGGCGCGGTGCCGGCGATGCTGCCGTTCCTCGTCGCCACCAGGCACTACGACTACGCGGCCGTCGCCGGCATCACGCTGGCCGCGACGCTGCTGGCCAGCCTGGTGCAGCCGCTGTTCGGCGCGATCACCGACAGGCGCAAGATGCCGTGGCTGGTCGGCGTGGGACCGCTGGTTGCCGGGTTGGGCATCGGCATCTCCGGGGTGTTCGACGTCTACGCCGTCACCTGGGCGGCGGTGGCGCTCGCCGGCATCGCCGTGGCCGCGTACCACCCGGAGGCCGCGAGCGCGGCGCGCCGGGCCAGCGGCGGGTCGGCCCAGGGCATGAGCTGGTTCTCGGTCGGCGGCCTGGTCGGCCTTGCGGGTGCGCCGCTGCTCGTGGAGCCGGTGCTCTCGCAAGGCGGGGTGTCGGCGACTCCGGTGCTCGCTGCGTTCGGTGCCTGTGCGTTCGTGGTGCTGCTGCCGCTGTGGGCGTGGTCGAGAAGGCGGTTCGCCGCCGGGAACAACGCCGCGCGCGGCGGCCGGACACAGCCGGCCGGCCGCGACGACTGGCGCAGCTTCGGCTGGCTGACCGCGGCCGTGGTCACCAGGTCGGTGCTGCAGTTCGGGATCACCGCGTTCGTCGCGCTTTACCTCATCCACGACCTGGACGCGTCCACCCGCGTGGGTGCCGCCAGCCTCACCGCGTTCCTTGGCGCAGGTGCCGTCGGCACCGTGTTCGGTGGCGCGCTCGGCGACCGGCTGGGGCGGGTACGCGCCATGCGGATCGGCTACCTCGCCTGCCTGCCGGGGCTGCTCGGGCTGCTGCTCGCGCCGAACGTGCCGGTCGCGCTCGCCGCCGCTGCCGTGCTCGGCTTCGCGACGATGATGCCGTTCGCAGTGCAGGTGACGCTTGGGCAGGAGTACCTGCCGAACCGGGTCGGCACCGCCAGCGGCCTCACCCTCGGCGTCGCGATGACCATCGGCGGGTCGGCCACCCCGCTGCTCGGCATGCTCGCCGACGCGCGCGGCCTGCCGACGGCGCTTGCCGTGCTGTTGGTCGTGCCGGTGGTCTCGCTGCTGTTCACGCTCCGGCTGCGCGACGCGGCCATCGGCTGACGCTGGTCAGCGCGGGGGTGGCGGGGGCTGCTTGTCGTCGCCGTCGGCGAGGGCTTCGTCGGCCTTCCGCCGCACCGACCGCACCTTCTGGGCGTGCTTGCCGCTGGTCTTCTCCGAGACGACCTGCTCGGCCTTGTCCAGGCCCTTGTCGATCTCGCGCTTGCGGCCGCGGGCCAGCCGTTTCGCCTTGTCCTTCAGTCCCATCACGGTCTCCTCTTCTCGTGGACCGTACGTATTACGACTACCCAGCCGGCGGCCGGCTACGCGTCGTAGGGTTGCGCAGGTGTCCGATCGAGGTGAGTGGGAGCCGCTCCGCGAGCTGGCCGAGGCGTACGGCATCGCGACGAGCTACCGGGACTGGCAGGGCAACCCCGTCGAGGTGCCGCGCTCCACGGTCGTCGGCGTGCTCGCCGCGCTCGGCGTCGACGTGCCCACACCGGAGCGGATCGAGCAGGCACTCGCGCAGCGCCGGCTGGCGCCCTGGCGCCGCGTGCTCCCCCCGGTGGTGGTGACGACGGAGGGCACGGCCCCTTCTGTACGGGTACACGTCCCCGAAGCCACACCCGTCGACGTGGAGGTGCGCTGCGAGGACGGCACCGTACGCCGCGACCTGATGCAGCTGCTCGTGCACGTCCAGCCGGTCGAGGTCGACGGCGTGCTCGTCGGCGAGTACGTCTATCGACTGCCCGCCGACCTGCCGCTCGGCTGGCACACGGTCGTCGCACGGCACACCGGCGGCGAGGCGACCGCCCCGGTTGCCGTCACGCCCGCGTTCCTCGGCGTGCCGGCCGGGCTGCGCACCTGGGGGCTGATGGTGCAGCTGTACTCGGTGCGCTCCGCCGCGTCCTGGGGCATCGGTGACCTGCACGACCTCGCCGACCTGACCGGGTGGAGCGCCGGTGCGGGCGCCGGGCTGGTGCTCGTCAACCCGCTGCACGCGTCCGCGCCGGTGCCGCCGCTCGAGCCGTCGCCGTACTTCCCTGCGACGCGCCGCTTCCCCAACCCGCTGTACCTGCGGGTTGAGGACATCGCCGAGTACGCCACCGCGCCGGTGGAGGTACGCGCCCGCGTGGACGACCTCGCGCAGCCGCTGCGTCCGTCGCCGGCGACCGCCGACCGGCTCGACAGGGACAGCTGCTGGCGAGCCAAGCTGGCCGCGCTCGAGATGGTGTACGAGCTGCCGCGCAGCCGCAGCAGGCAGCAGGAGTACGAGCGGTTCGTCGCAGCGGAGGGCAGCGCGCTCGACGAGTTCGCCACCTGGTGCGCGCTCGCGGAGAAACACGGCGCGGACTGGCGCGGTTGGCCGACCGGCCTGCGCGCGCCGGGGGCGCCCGACGTGGCGGCCGCGCGGGCCGACCTCGCCGACCGCGTCGACTTCTACTGCTGGCTGCAGTGGCAGCTCGACGAGCAGCTCGCCGCGGTGCAGCGCACGGCGACCGCCGCCGGCATGCCACTGGGAGTGATGCACGACCTCGCGGTCGGCGTCGCCCCCGGCGGCGTGGACGCGTGGGCGGGCCAGGACGTACTCGCGCTCGGCGTCACCGCGGGCGCGCCGCCGGACGCGTTCAACCAGCAGGGCCAGGACTGGCAGCAACCGCCGTGGCACCCCACCAGGCTGGCCGAGGCGGGCTACGCCCCGTACCGCGACATGTTGCGTGCCCTGTTGCGGCACTCCGGTGGACTGCGGGTGGACCACGTCGCCGGCCTGTTCCGCCTCTGGTGGATCCCGGACGGCGCCTCGCCGTTCGACGGCACGTACGTGCGGTACGACCACCAGGCGATGGTCGGCATCCTCGCGCTGGAGGCGCACCGCGCGGGTGCGGTGGTGGTGGGTGAGGACCTCGGCACCATCGAGCCGGCCACCCGCGACTACCTCGCCGAGCGCGGCGTCCTGGGCACGTCGGTGCTGTGGTTCGAGCGCGACGACGGCGGTGCCCCGTTGCCGGCCGAGCGCTGGCGGGAGCTGTGCCTCGCCACGGTGACCACGCACGACCTGCCGCCGACCGCGGGCTACCTCGCCGGTGACCACGTCGCGTTGCGGCACGAGCTCGGCCTGCTCACCCGCAGCGTCGAGGACGAGCGCGCCGCCGACGAGGCCGACCGCGCGCAGTGGCTGGAGACGTTACGTACCAACGGTTTGCTCGACGACCCGGCGGCCGGCGACGCCCATGTGATCGCGGCGATGCACGCCTACGTGTGCCGCACGCCGGCCCGGCTGGTCGGTGTCGCCCTGACCGACGCCGTCGGCGAGCGACGCACCCAGAACCAGCCGGGCACCGTGGACGAGTACCCGAACTGGCGGGTGCCACTGACCGACCCGGATGGCCGCCCGCTGCTGCTCGAGGACGTGATGAGCTCGCCGCGCGCCCTCGACCTGCTCCGTGTCGTGCACCGGGCGCTCAGGTCGTAGCCGCGGCCTCCTGCTCCTCCTCGGCCGGTGGCGCGCTGCCGTCGTCGACGCGCTTGCTCAGCAGCCAGAAGGCGACGACCAGCACCACCAGGCAGGCGATGAACAGGATCCAGCCGGGCACGCCGAAGCCCATCGGGAACAGGCCGAAGATCAGCGCGACGGCACCGATGAGAAGCGCGTACGGCAGCTGGGTGCGTACGTGGTCCACGTGGTCGCAGCCCGAACCGAGTGACGACAGGATGGTGGTGTCGGAGATCGGTGAACAGTGGTCCCCGAAGATCGAGCCGGACAGGATCGACCGGATCGCCGCGAACAGGATGAAGTAGTGCGCCGGGTCCGCCATGTCGTTGGCCTCGAGCACCGACCAGGTCAGCGGAATGGCCAGCGGGAACAGGATTCCCATGGTGCCCCAACTGGTGCCGGTGGAGAAGCTCATCACCGCCGCCAGCAGGAAGATCAGCGCCGGCACGAGGAACACCGGCAGGTTGCCACCGAGGATGGTCACCAGGTACTCGCCGGTCTGCAGCTCGTCCATCACGTTCGACAGCGCCCAGGCGAGGATCAGGATGATCATGCCGAACATCATGAACTTGACGCCCGAGTACCAGGCCTTCGTGATCTCGCTCAGGCTGATCAGGCGCTGCACCATCGACAGGACCACGGCGACGAGTACGGCCAACAGCGACGCCCACATCAATGCCGCGTAGGAGTCCGCGCTGCCGACGATGTCCCTGAGGTTGTCGCCGTCGCCGGTCACGTAGAGGCCTGCCAGGGCGACGCCGATGAGGGCGAGCACCGGCAGCACGGCATTGACTGCGCGCTGCGGGGCTTCCTCCTTGGCCTCCATCTCCTCGCCGCCCGTCGCGGCCGGGTCCACGTCGGCGCCGTCGCGCAGCACCTTGCCTTCGCGCAGTGCGCGGCGTTCCGCTTTCAGCATCGGGCCGAAGTCACGTCCGGAGAGGACGACGAGGAACACGAGGATGATGGCGAGAACCGGGTAGAACGCGTAGGGGAGTGACTGCAGGAAGATCGCGTACGGGTCCATGTCGATGCCGTCGATCCGGCCGACGGCATCGCCGATCAGGCCGATCTCGAAACCGATCCACGTGGTGACCAACGCGATGCTCGCCACCGGTGCAGCGGTGGAGTCGACGATGTACGCGAGCTTCTCCCGCGATATCCGCAGCCTGTCGGTCACCGAACGCATGGCGTTGCCGACCACGAGCGTGTTCGTGTAGTCGTCGAAGAAGACGGCCAGGCCGAGAACCCCGCCGGTCGTCTGACCTCGTCTGCGGGTGCTCGCCAGCCGCACGATGTGGTTGACCGCGCCGCGCATCCCGCCGTTCTTCGAGATGATGCCGGCCATCCCGCCGATCATGAACGAGAACACGATGATCTGGACGTGACTCTGGTCGTCGGGCGGCGCGATGCCGTTGACCACGTGCACCTGCAACGTGTCGAGCAGCCCGTACCACAGCGAGGAGAAGGACATTCCGTGCGTGAGGATCGCGCCGGCGTAGATGCCGAGGAACAACGCGGGTACGACCTGTCGGAAGGCCAGCGCGATGCCGATCGTCAACAGCGGGGGCAGCACCGACAACCAGCCGGGGATCGACTTCGTCGTCGCGGTGCTGACCTCTTCGCCGCCTTCGACGACGGCGAGCGACACGTCGCCGACCTGTGAGGTGGTGAGGTCCTCGAACGTGGCCGTGCCGTCCGACACCATTGCGGTGGCCGTCTCACCGTCGACGCGCAGCTGTAGCGACTCGGGCGCGTCGCCCTTGACGGTGACGTCCACGGAGAACGACACACCGGTGAGCACGAGGCCGGGCGGCTCGATCTGGTAGTCGCCGTTCTGTTGTGCGGTCGCGCCCGCGGAGGGGAGCAGCGCACCGAGAACGGTGATGACCAGCGCGGCGAACAGTACGCATGCCCCCGTTACGACTGTCCTCCGACGAGAACCGCTTCTCGAGCTGAGAGCAGCAGATGACCGCCTCGTGTTCCAGCGCCTTTGCCGTCGGGGTGTTGCGCGGTCACCTTACCGATTTTCGGCGCGCACGCCACCCCCACAGCGGGTCATTCGCTGACCGCGTAGACCTCGCGCGCCGCTTCGATGTGGGCGGTCATGGTGGCCTGGGCCCATGGCGCGTTACCCGCCCTGATCGCCGTCGCCAGGTCACGGTGGTGCTGTTGCGAACGGGTGAGCTGCTCCGGTGTGTACCGGCGGAAGGTGCGCTGGACCAGTGAGGTGCGGGTGCCGACCGCGAGGGCGTCCCTGAGCAGCCGGACGTTGGCCGCGTCCAGGATGGTGGCGTGGAACGCGTTGTTGCGCTCGGCGAGCAGGTCGAGGTCGTGGTCGGCGATCGCGGCGTCCATGCTCTCCACCAGCTCGTCGAGCCTGGTGAGGTCGTCGTCGGTCGCCCGGTCCGCCGCCAGCCCCGAGGCGTACGGCTCGATCAGCTTGCGCAGGATGAAGATCTCTTCGATGTCCGTAGGGCTGAGCTCGACCAGGGTGGCGCCGCGGTTGCGGTGTAGTTCCACGGTGCCCTCGGCGGCGAGCCGCCGCAGTGCCTCGCGCACGGGCGTGCGCGAGACACCGATCCTGGCCGCGATGGAGCTCTCCCGCAACGGCTCGCCGGCGGCGAACACGCCGTCGCGGATCATCGCGGCGATCGCCTCGTAGACGTCGGCCTTCTGGGTAGCCAATCGGACCCCCGGTCTCCGCTCAGGTACGGCACCGAATCCTGCCACACCCGTACGGCTATTCGGTCGGCTGCGACGTCGGCCACCGGTGGGCGGCGAGCTCCTCCCTCGTGCCGCCGGCGACGACCGCGGACAGCGGTGTCCACCCGGTGAGCTTCTCGATCTGCCGTACGACCCGAAGGTAGCGGGTGAGGTCGATGCCGGTCTCGATGCCCATCGACGCGGTCAGGTGGACCAGGTCCTCGAACGGCGCGTTGCCGAGCACCTCGGGTGCGCCTGGTGCCCACAGGTCGCCGCCCAGGCCGCCGAACGCGCCCTCCAGCCAGTCGGCGCCGGCGAGCAACGCGGCCAGCGCGGTGGCCGTCGCCATCCCGTTGCGTGCGTGCAGGTGCACCCCCACGGCCAGGCCGGGGTGCCGTTGCTTCACCGTGCAGACCGCGTCGTGCACCTGCCGCGGGTCCTCCATGCCGGTGCTGCACGCCAGGTAGACGCCGTGCGCGTCGGCGTCTACGGCGGCGTCCACGCACCGCATCCGGTCGGCCTCCGGGGTGAGCCCGCGGCCGGGGGCGAAGAACGCCATGGCGACGCCGACGATGTACTCCGCGCCGGCGCGGTCGGCGATCTGCCCGATGGCCGGCAGCCCGGCGAGGATGTCGGCGACGGTGGAGTTCTGGTTGATCCGCGCGACGCCCTCGTCGGCGCAGGCGAGCGCGACCATGCCGTCCAGGCCGCAGTCCGCGGCCCGCTCCGCGCCCCGGACGTTCGGCACCAGGCCGCGGTACCGCACGCCGTCCACCCGGGGTACCTGCGCCATCACCTCGGCGGCGTCGGCGAACTGCGGCAGCACGCGGGGGTGGGCGAACGAGACCGCCTCGATCTCCGTGACGCCGGCGTCGATGAGCGCGCGCGCCACCGCCACCTTGTCCGCGGTGTCGACGATCTGCTCGACGGTCTGCAACCCGTCCCGCAGCCCCACCTCGACCAGCCTGGTGGCGGCCGGCAACGGCAGCTGTGATCCGGTCATCGGACGCAGTTTTGCATACAAAATTCCCCCGATGCAACCCGTGGATCGCGTATCGGGCCGTCGTTGTATACGATCTCTCAGTCAGTCAGTCGGGCGGACGGGACGTACCTCGACGCCACCGAAGCGGGTGGGCACGTCCTTCGCGACGGCGATCGCCTGGTCGAGGTCGGCCGCCTCGACCAGGTAGTAGCCGCCGAGCGCCGCCCTGGCCTCGGCGAACGGGCCGTCGGTGATCGTGCGCCCGGCCGCGGCGTCGTTGCGCAGCGTGGTGGCCATGGCGGTCGGATGCAGCGCGTTGCCGCCGCGCAGGGCGCCTGCGTGCGTGGCGCCGAACGTCGCGTGCTCCCTGTCGAACGCTGTCCTGGTCTCGTCGTCGGCGTCCGCCCAGGCGTCCTCGTTCTCGTAGGTCAGGATCAGGTACTCGGCCATGTCTTCGCCTCCCGTGGGTATGACGAATGGGGCGCCCGGCCATCGACAGCTACCAGCGGCCGCGGTACTCGGGCACCAGTCGGACGAAGGGGAGGATGCCGGCCAGCGTCACGGCGACGGCCGCGAAGACGTAGGCCAGGGCGAGGCCGGGCTCGTCGCTCCTGGCGAGGATCGCCGTGGTGACGGAGACAGCGATGATCGAGCCGGACTGGCGGAACAGCCCGCGCAGCCCGGCGATCGCCGCCGCCTGGTCGGGTGCCAGCTGCAGGCTCGCGTTGTTCGTGGCCGGTACCGCGACACCCTGGCCGATGCCGATCACGCCGGCGGCCAGGGCGAGGCACAGGTACGGCGGCAGCACCGTAGCGCCGAGCGAAAGCACCAGCAGGCCGACCGCGATCACCAGCAGGCCGGTGAAGATCGGCTTGCGGTAGCCGGTGCGGCGGATGACGAGCACCGCGAGCCCGGCCACACAGATGGTGCCCACCGCCTGCACGGTGAGCAGGATGCCGGCCTCGAGCACCTGGATGCCGAACCTGCGGTTCGCGTACAGCGGGATGAGGGCGACCAGGCCGAGGGTCGCCGCGCCGTAGAGCAGGTTGATCACGTTGGTGACGCCGAACCCCTTGCCCCGTAACAGCACCATGGGGATGAACGGCGCGGCCGCCCGCCGGGTGTGCCAGACGAAGAGCGCACCGGCCAGGACGGCGACCGCCTCCGCGACGAGGAAGTGCGGGCTGAGTACTCCGCGGTGCACGTCGCCCAGCGACGTGACGCCGTACATGGCGGCGAGGATGCTCAGCGCAAGCAGCAGGATGCCGGGCACGTCGGGACGGGCGGTCGTACGCGGCTCGCTGCGGGGGATGAAGATCAGGCCGAGCACGATCAGCAGGGCACCGAGCGCCGCGTCGACGACGAAGACCCCGCGCCACGACCAGTACGTCACGACCAGGCCGCCGATGATCGGCCCGGTGGCCGAACCGATCGGCAGGATGCTGGCGAACAGGCCGAGGGCCCGGTCGCGTTCGCGGCCGAACTGGTCCACCACGATGCCCGTCGCGGACGGCATGAACGCGCCGCCGCCGAGCGCCTGCACGGCGCGGAACGCGATCAGCGTCTGGATGTTGGGGGCCAGGCTGCAGCAGAACGCCGCGACCACGAACACGACGGCCGAGGTGAGGAAGACCTTCTTCCTGCCGTACTGGTCGCTGAGCTTGCCGGACAGCGGCATGGCGACCAGCTGGCCGAGTGCGTAGATGGTGATCGTCCAGCCGCTCCAGTTGATCGGAGCGTCCAGGTCGTGCTGGATGGCGGCGAGCGCGGTGGCCACGATCGTGGTGTCCACGGTCGCGATGAACAGGGCGAACCCGACGATCGCGAAGACGAGCACCCGGCGCGGAGGTCTCCGGCCCGCTGGCGTCGCCGCGTGGAGGGTACGGGTCGGCGTGGCACCTTCGTCACCTGAACCACGCAGCAGTCGCACAGCTACCTAGATTACATTGCTTGCCGGCAGGCAAGTAATGTCGTCGTACGGTGGGTCACCGGGCGTGCGGCCGGATGAGAGGGTTGCGCTGCCGGGCAACCGTCGAGCTCATCCGTTTAGCGCGAGGATCATGACTGACACAGAATCGCTGGCCAGGATGCGCGCCGTGATCGGGCGGCTCGCGCGGCAGCTCAACGCCACCTCGACGGGGGAGGGGCTGACGCCGTCGCAGGCGTCGGTGCTCGGATTGGTGGCGGTACGTGGGCCGCTCGGTCTCGCCGAGCTGGCCGAGCTCGAGGGGCTGAACCCGACGATGCTCTCGCGGGTGGTCGGCAGGCTTGGCGAGCTCGGGCTGATCAGCCGGGTCCAGGATCCTGCCGATGCGCGTGCCGCCCGCGTGGAGATCACCCCAGCGGGGGCAGAGGTCAGTGAACGGGTACGCGCTCAGCGCACGGAGATCGTGGCGAGTTGCTTGGAACGGCTGCCTCCGGCCACGACGAAGACGCTGCTCGACGCGCTGCCTGCCCTGGAGGCGCTGGCCGAGGAACTGCGTACGACCAGCGCCCCAGGGACATGACAGCTAGACAGCTCAGATCGAGCGAACCTGCTCGGCCTGCTGGCCCTTCGGGCCCTGGGTGATCTCGAACTCCACCCGCTCGTTCTCGGTCAGCGTGCGGTAGCCGCTGGACTGGATGGCGGAGTAGTGGACGAAGATGTCCTCACTGCTGCCGTCGACGTTGATGAACCCGAAACCCTTTTCCGAGTTGAACCACTTAACGGTTCCTTGTGCCACGGTGTTCTCCTACCTTGGAACAGTACGGGTCCCGCACCTTGCGAGCCCCGGCCCGGGCGGATCCGCACCATCGGCACGAACGCCCGCGAGTAGATCCGCGAGCGTGACATGTACCACGTACACAGAATTACTACTTGCGCCCAAAGCTATCGCACCCGACGGTTGACCTGCGACTGCGGGTGACCGCACGGGCGGGTGGCGTGGGCGTCCCGCCGCGGTCTACTGTCCCCCTCGCGGGTACACGCGGGAGTGGAGGAACGGCCATGAGTCTGGTTGCCGGTGTCGACTCGTCCACGCAGTCCTGCAAGGTCGTGCTGGTCGACGCCGAGACCGGCGACGTGCGCGCCCAGGCGTCCGCATCCCATCCGGACGCCACCGAGGTCGACCCGGCGGAGTGGTGGCGGGCGCTCGGCGACGCGAGCGCGAGCACCGGCCTGTGGGAGTCGGTGCAGGCGGTCTCCATCGCAGCGCAGCAGCACGGCATGGTGGCGCTCGACGACGCCGGTGCCGTCGTACGGCCGGCGCTGCTGTGGAACGACACCCGCAGCGCGGACCAGGCCCGTGCGCTCGTCGAGGAGCTCGGCGCCGAGTGCTGGGCGACCAACACCGGCTCGGTGCCGACGCTGTCGTTCACCGTGACGAAGCTGGCCTGGCTGCGCGAGCACGAGCCGGCGCACGCCGACCGGGTGGCGTCTGTGCTGCTGCCGCACGACTGGCTCGGCTGGCGGCTGCTCGGGCGGTCGGGCGACCCGGCGACCGACCGCAGCGACGCGTCCGGCACCGGCTACTGGTCGCCGGTGGCGGAGAGCTACCGCACGGACCTGGTCGAGCGCGCCCTCGGCAAGGAGGTGCGTACGCCCAGGGTGGCCGGCCCGAGCGAACCGGTCGGGCGTACCGACTGGGGTGCGCTGGTCGGGGCGGGCGCCGGCGACAACGCCGCCGCGGCGCTCGGGTTGCAGGCCGCGGTCGGCGACGTGGTCGTGTCCGTCGGCACGAGCGGCACGGTGTTCGCCACCAACGACCGCCCGACCAGCGACCCGACCGGTATCGTCGCCGGGTTCGCGGACGCGGCCGGCGGGTACCTGCCGCTGGTGTGCACGTTGAACGCGACCAGGGTGCTCGACGCCACGGCCACGCTGCTCGGCGTCGACCACGAGGGCCTGGACCGGCTCGCCCTACAGGCGCCGCCGACCGCGGACGGCCTGGCGCTCGTGCCGTACCTGGAGGGTGAGCGCACGCCGAACCTGCCGGACGCGACCGGCTCGCTGTTCGGGCTGACCCGCGCCACCATGACGCCCGCGCACCTCGCCCGCGCCGCGGTGCTCGGCGTGCTGTGCAGTCTCGCCGACGGGCTGGCCGAGCTGCGCCGGCACGGGGTGGAGCCGCGTCGCGTCGTGCTGATCGGCGGCGGTGCCAGGTCGGAGGCGCTACGGACGGCGGCGCCCGAGGTCTTCGGCCTGCCGGTCACCGTGCCGAGCCCGGGCGAGTACGTCGCGATCGGTGCCGCGCGGCAGGCGGCGTGGGTGCTGTCCGGCGCCGTCGACCCACCGCAGTGGACGGTGCGGTCGGGCGCCGGCCACGAGCCCGCACAGACGTGGGGCGAGCAGGTTCGTGACACCTACCGCGAGGCGAAGCTGCGCGCGCACCCGGACGCCTGAGTTACGGAGCCGCGACCCAGGCCCTGGTGGGCCAGGGCTCCATCCGCCAGGCGGCGTCCCAGAACAGCCACTCGTACTCGCAGCCGCGGACGAACGCGCGCCGCATCGCCGTGCGCTGCTCGTCGTCGGCGCCTGCGGCCTGCCGGTCGACGATGTCGCGCATGTTCGCCACGGCGGCGGCGAACTCGTCGTCGGCGTACGTGCGGATCCACAGGGCGTACGGGTGCCCCTCCAGGTCGCCCACGTCGGCGAGGATCGTGCGGCCGACGTGCTCGTACACCCAGAAACACGGCAGCAGGCCGGCGACCAGCTCCGGGTAGCTGCCGGTGGCGGCGAGCGCCTGCAGGAACGACGTGTACGCGAGGCCGGACGGCGCCGTCTCGACGCCGTCCGCCTCGTCCGCGTCGATGTCGAACGCGCTGAGGTAGTCGGCGTGCAGGCTGCGTTCGACCACCAGCGCCGTGTGCGCGCTCTGCGCGAGGAACGCGGCGTCCGCCACGTCCGTGGACCGCGCCGACGCCGTCGCCAGTGCCTTCGAGAACCCGATCAGGTAGCGCTGGTCCTGCACCAGGTAGAAGCTGAACTTGTCCTTCGCCAGCGTGCCGGCCGCGAGCTCCCGGTTGAACGGGTGCTCCACGATCGCCTGCTGCAGGTCGCTGGTGTGGTCCCACAGTTCCTTGCAGTAGCTCATGTCGCGACCGCCTCCTCCCGAGCCTCCGGCAGGTGCCGCGGCGGCCTCCGTCGTGCTGCTCTGGACATCGCGGCCCCTACCTCCAGCTCGCTCGTCGAGCTCCTTCGCGCGTAACTCATACCTGCTGCCTCCACATGTCGTAGAAGTGGTGGACCGGGCCGAACCCGTCGCCCACGTCGAGCTGGTCGGCGGCCTGGAGGGCGCCGGTGAGGTACTCCTTCGCCTCGCGGACCGCGGTCGCCCAGTCCGCGCGCTGGGGACGCAGGGTGGCGATCGCCGACGAGAGCGTGCAGCCGGTGCCGTGGGTGTTCTTCGTGACGACGCGTTCGGCGTCGAAGGTGTGCGTGGAACCGTTGTCGAGCAACAGGTCCGGGCTGCGGTCGGCGTGCAGGTGACCGCCCTTCAACAGCACCCGCGAGGCGCCGAGGCCCACCAGGCGCTGGGCGTGCTCGGCCATCTCCTCGGTGGTCTTGGCGGTGTCCACGTCCAGCAGGTCGGCCGCTTCGGCCAGGTTGGGGGTGATCAGGTCGACGCGCGGCAGCAGCTCGTCGCGTAGCGCCGCCACCGCCGTCGGGTGCAACAGGCGGTGGCCGCTCTTCGCGACCATGACCGGGTCGAGCACCACGTACGGCGGCTGGTGGTCCGCAAGCGCGCCGGCGACCGTCGTGATGACGTCGGTCGTGCCGAGCATGCCGATCTTCACCGCGTCGACCCGTACGTCGGCGAAGATCGCGTCGAGCTGCGCGCGGACGAACTCCGTCGGCAGGTCGTGCACCTCGACGACACCGCGGGTGTTCTGCGCGGTCAACGCAGCGAGCACGGACATGCCGTAGCCGCCCAGCGCGGAGAACGTCTTGAGGTCGGCTTGGATACCGGCACCACCCGAGGGGTCGCTGCCGGCAACGGTGAGGATATTGGGTATTCGAGACATCGGGTGACGTCCCTCCGCTAGCGCGAACTAGATCAGGTTCGATGGGTGTGCTCTCAGCCCGGACGTGCCCGGGCACCCCGCGTCACTGCTAGGCACGGTACCTCGCGACCGCGCCGTACACCAGGCGTCAGTGCGCGTCGAGGTAGTTGTCCGCGACCGTGACGTCCAGGGGGAAGCGCACGGCGGTCTCGCCGAAGAGGAGGTGGGTGGCTTCCTCGCCGGCGCGGTGGATGGCGTCGCTCACGGCGTTGGCCAACGGTTCCTCGGCGTGCACCATGAACTCGTCGTGTTGGTAGAAGACCACCTCGGCGAGCTGGCCGGGAGCGCGTAGGTCGGCCAGGTGCAGCCGCAGGCGGGCGAGCAGGGCCAGCGCCCACTCGGCCGTGGTCGCCTGGACGACGAAGTTGCGGGTGAACCGGCCGCGCGCCCGCGCCCGCGGTGTGGTGGCGACCTCGCCGTCGCGCGCCGGTGGGCAGGTGCGGCCGAGGTGCGACCGGACGACGGCGCCGCGCTCGCCGGCCCGCGCCGCCTGCTCGAGCAGTGCCAGCGCCACCGGGTAGCGGCGCCGCAGGGTCGCGAGCGGCGCGGCCGCCTCGCCGCCGGTCTGGCCGTACATGGCGCCGAGCAGGCCGAGCTTGGCCCGCCCCCGGTCGCCGCCGAACGCCTGCGTGGCCAGCGCCGTGTACATGTCGTCCGCCATCGCCGCCTCGGTCATGCCGGGGTCGCCGGACATCGCGGCGAGCACCCGCGGGTCGGCCTGGCCCGCGTCGGCGACCACGAGTACGTGCCCGGGGTCGGCGACGACGGCGCGGCGCAGCCGCCGCGGGATCTGCAGCGCACCGCCGCCGCGGGTGGCCCAGCGGCCGGACACCACGCCGCCTGGCACGTACGTCGGCCGGAACCGGCCGTCCGCGATCCACGCCGCCTGCCACGCCCAGCCGTGTGCGCTGTGGATCCGGGCGACCTCCTTGTACGCGAGTAGCGCCGCCGCGGCCGGGTGGTCGAGCTGGCGCAGCGTCGTGGCCCGGGTGGTGTCGATGGCGTACCCGTCCTGCCGGAACGCGGCGAGCAGGTCGGCGGGGGAGTCCGGGTTCACCGGCCGGCCGAACCCGGCGTGCACCCGCTCGGCGAGTGCGGCGAGCTTGCTCGGCCGGCCGCCGGCCGGGTCGACGGTGCCGAGCAGCTCGGTGAGCACGGCGTCGTGCACGCCGATGTCCCACGGGATGCCGGCGGCGGTCATCTCGCACGCCGCGAGACCGCCGGCAGACTCCGCCGCGACGAGCAGCTCGAAGTGCCGCGGCCGCTCGGTCGCCGCGATCCTGGCCAGCTGGTCCGCGTACCGCCGGCTCGCCGCGGCGACGGCGGTCGCGGGGTCCTCGGGCACCGGCTCGGGCTCGAAGAGGTCGGGCTGTGCGCTCGGCCGCTCCGTCTGCGGCGCGTCGTGGGGTGCCGGGCTGCCGGCGTACGCCTGCAGCAGCGCCTCGGTGAGGCGCAGGTCGTGCGCCTTGCGCAGCCGCACTCCGGCGTTCAGCAGCACGGGGTACGTGGCCGCGCAGTCGCCGACCACCCAACGTGGTGACGCGGTGCGCTCCTGCTCCTCGACGTACGCCAGCCACTCGGCCGTGGTGCCTGGCAGGACCGGCGGCGCACAGGGCACGCCGCGCTCGTCGACCTGCTGGCATGCGGACTGCACGGCGACGATGGGCACCCGCCGATTGTGTCGCCACGCACCGACGGCCACGTCCGCGCGGGGGAAGGAAGGACGCACGCTCCGCACACGGTGCGTATTCTCGGTCACAGTCACTGGTGCTCGGTAGGTAAGCCTTGCCTAAGATATGCCCATGACGGTGACCACGGTGGGCGCGCTCGCTGGCGAGGCCCTGACCCTGCACTACGGCCGGGAGCCGGTCGTGCAGCAGGCCAGCGTGGCGTTGTACCCCGGCGCGGTGACCGCCCTCGTCGGCCCGAACGGCTCCGGCAAGTCGACGTTGCTGCGCGCCCTGGCGCGGCTGCACAAGGTCGCCGACGGCCGGGTGCTGCTCGACGACGAGACCGTCGCGCACTGGTCCGCCAAGGACTTCGCGCGCCGGGTCACCCTGCTCGCGCAGGCGCGGCCGGTGCCCGGCGGCGTGTCCGTCGCCGATGTGGTCGGCTACGGCCGCCACCCGCACCGGAAGCGGTTCGGCGGCGACGACCCCGAGGGCAGGGACGCCATCTCGTGGGCGATGTCGGTGACCGGCGTCGAGGCGATGGCCGACCGTGGTGTGGACGAGCTGTCCGGCGGGGAACGGCAGCGCGTCTGGCTGGCCACGGCACTGGCGCAGCGCACCGACGTGCTCCTCCTCGACGAGCCCACCACATACCTCGACCTGCGCTACCAGATCGAGGTGCTCGACCTGATCCGTGACCTGGCCGACGACCACGGCGTCGCCGTCGGCGTCGTGTTGCACGACCTCAACCAGGCCGCGGCCGTCGCCGATCAGGTAGTGCTGCTCGGTACCGGCGAGGTCGTCGCCAGTGGAAGGCCGGTGGAGGTGCTGACCCCGGACCGCCTCGGTCCGGTGTACGGCATCGACGTCGATGTGCGTACCGATGCCGCGACGGGACAGCTCTCCTGTCAACCGATCGGTCGCCTCAATGCGCGCAGGCTCGCGGTCTAGCCGCCGAACTGCGTAGGTAAGCAACTCAATCGGAAGGACATCCGTGCGTCTGGTCAAGCTGCTCGCGCCTGCCCTCGTAGCGGCCCTCGTGCTGTCGATAGCGGGGTGCGGGACAACCGAGCCACCGAAGGAAGAAGGCGGGGGGAAGAAGGTCACGGTGACCGACAGCCGTGGCAAGCAGACCCTCGACGGTGTGGCTACTCGCGTCGTGGCACTGGAGTGGGCGCTCGTCGAGGACCTGCTCGCCGTCGGCGTGCAGCCCGTCGGTGTCGCCGACGTCAAGGGCTACAACACGTGGGTCTCCGCGGAGCCGGCACCGAAGTCGATCAAGGACGTTGGGCTGCGGCAGGAGGTCAGCATCGACTCGGTCGCCGAGCTGAACCCGGATCTCATCCTCGGCGACAGCACGAACACCTGCGGCAAGACGTTGAAGCAGTTCCAGAAAATCGCCGACACGTTGTGCTTCGACGGCACCGACCCGAAGGACAACTTCGGCTACATGCAGGACCAGTTCACGGCGATCGCCAAGTCCGTGGGCAAGGAGAAGGAAGCCGAGAAGCAGCTCGACGCCCTGGACGCGAAGATCGCCGACGGCAAGAAGAAGCTCGCTGCGGCGGGCATGTCAGGCAAGGAGTTCGCCGGCGCGCACGGCTGGACGGAGAAGGGCGCACCGGTGATCCGGATGTTCGGCAAGGGCTCGCTCGGCTCGGACATCGCCGAGCAGATGGGCATGAAGAACGGTTGGAAGGGCAAGACCGACGAATGGGGGTTGTCCACCACCGATGTCGAAGGCATGACGAAGATGGGTGACGTGCACCTCTTCTACATCGCGCCCGTCGACAACATCTTCAAGACCACGCTGCCGAAGAACCGGATCTGGCAGAACCTCACGTGCGTGGAGAAGAAGCAGGTGTACCAGCTGGACGGCGGCACCTGGCTGTTCGGTGGCCCGAGCTCCGCGAGCCAGTTCGTGGATGAGTTGGTCAAGGCGTACGCCTGAACGCCGTGACCGGGATCCGACGGAGCACTCCACCGGCTGCGCAGGAGCAGCGCCCCGCGCCGCGGTGGGGCAGGACCACGCTCGCCCTCGCGGGCGGCGTGGTCCTCGTCGGTGCCCTCGGCGTCGTGCACCTCACCCAGGGCACGTCGGCCGTCGGTCCCGGTGACCTCGCCGGCTTCCTCGTCGGGGACCTCGACCCGCACGTCGTCGACGTGCTGCTCGGGTCGCGGATCCCGCGGCTCGCCGCGGCGTTGACCATCGGTATCGCGCTCGGCGTCGCGGGTACGTTGCTGCAGTCGGTGTCGCGCAACAGCCTGGCGTCACCGGACACCATCGGCGTCAACGCCGGTGCGTTCTTCGCGGTGGTGGCCGTCACCGTGTTCGGTGGACCCGCGGCGACGTTCTCGACGGCCGCGGTTGCGTTCGCCGGCGGTCTGTTGGCCGCCGGCCTGGTGATCACGCTGTCGTCGGGTGCGGCGACCAGCCCCACCCGGCTGGTGCTCGCCGGGATGGCGGTCACGCTCGCGCTCGCCGCGGCCACCCAGGGGCTGCAGCTGATCGACCAGGAGTCCACGATCGGCCTGTACGCGTGGGGCGAGGGTTCGCTGGTGCAGATCGGTCTGGACGCGGTGGGCCAGATGGCGCCGATCATCGGGCTCTGCATCGTGGTCGCGCTGGCACTGGCGCGGTCGCTGGACATCATGGGGCTCGGCGACGACACGGCACGGGTGCTCGGCGTCAAGGTGCGCACCACCCGGCTGGTCAGCGTCGTGCTCGCCGTGCTGCTGACGGCGGCGGCCGTCACCGTCACCGGCCCGGTCGGTTTCGTCGGCCTGCTCGCGCCGACGATAGTCCGGCTGCTCGGCATCCACAGGCACCTCGGCCTGGTGCCCACCGCGGCCGTCGCCGGGTGCGTGGTGATCGTCGGCGCGGACGTGCTGACCCGGGCGATCTTCGGCGGCTTCGCCGGGGTGGACGTCCCCGCCGGCGTGATCACGTCGATGTTCGGTGCGCCGGCGCTGATCTGGCTGGCCAGGCGGTACCGCGACTCGGGCCCCACCAGGACCCCGCCGGCGGCCGGGCACCCGGCCGGTCGGCCGGCGTGGGTGTACCTGGTGATCCTCGCGGTCACCGTCGCGGTGACCGTGGGCGTCCTGGTGTGCAGCGTGCTCGCCGGTGACCGGTGGGTGCTGCTCGGCGACGTCGCGAACTGGCTGCGCGGCACAGCGAGCGGCGGCATCACGTACGTGCTCGAGACCCGGATCCCACGAGTCATCCTGGGCTTCGCGGCGGGCACCGCGCTCGCACTCGCAGGCACCGCCATCCAGGCGGTCGCGCGTAACCCGCTCGCCGAACCTGGCATCCTCGGTATCAGTGGCGGGGCCGGTGTCGGTGCGCTCGCGGTGATCGTGTTCGTGCCGTCCGTCGGCGCCGGGTTCGTGTCGCTGTTCGCCGTCATCGGTGGTGTGGCCGCGTTCGCGGCCGTCTACCTGCTCGCGTGGCGCAGCGGGCTCAACCCCGACCGGCTGGTGCTGGTCGGCGTGGGGATGTACGCGTTCACCACCGCAGTCATCACCATGCTCGTGCTGCAGCGGGAGTATGACCTCGGCCCGGCGCTCGTCTGGCTGTCCGGCAGCACGTACGGCAGGTCGCTCACCGACGCGGTGCCGCTCGTGATCGCCATCGCCGTAGTGGTCGTGCTCGCGGTGCTCGGCCACAGGTACCTCGACCTGCTTGCGCTCGACGACGACACCCCGCGGGTGCTCGGTGTGCGGCTGGAGCCGGTACGGCTGGCGATACTCGGGTCGGCCGTACTGGTGGCGGCGATGTCGGTGTCCGCCGTCGGCGTGATCGGTTTCGTCGGCCTGGTCGCGCCGCATGCGGCGCGCGCGGTTGTCGGTGGCAGGCACCGGCGGGTGCTGCCGGTCGCCGCGCTGTTCGGCGGCACCCTGGTCTGCTTCGCCGACACCGTCGGCCGCACGGTGATCGCACCCGCCCAGCTGCCGGCCGGCCTGCTGACCGCCGTGCTTGGCGCGCCGTACTTCCTCTGGCTGCTGTGGCGGTCGCGGGCCTAGCGCTTGGCGTAGCTGATGGTGACGCGGCGGTTCTTCTTCCGTCCGGCGGGGTTGTCCTTGCCCGCCTTCTCGTTCGCCGCGACCGGGTCCTTCTCGCCGTGGCCGCGGGCGCTGTAGCCGATGCCGTCGGTCTTGCCGGCGAGGTAGGCGCGGACGGCTCTGGCCCGCTTCGTGGACAGCCGCTGGTTGTACGCGGTCGCGCCGACCGAGTCGGTGTGACCGGTGACGGCGGCCGTGCGCGCACCGTCCGCGTCGAGCTTGCCGGCGACGTCGTCGAGTACGACCTTCGCGTCCGGGGTGAGCTTCGCGCTGCCGAAGGCGAACAACACGTCGGCGTCGACGGTGTAGGTGTTCTTCTCCTTCTTCGGCGTGATGTCCACGATCCGCGGCTCGAGCTCGACGACCCGCGGCTTCAGCTCTACGACCCGGGGTGCCGGCGCTGCCGCCGCGGGCGAGCTGCCGACGAGCACTGCGGTGGCTGCGGTCGCCACGGTGAGCAGCCGGGTGGCCTGGCGCATGCTCAGCCCTCGATCTTCTGGTCGGGCAGCGCCGCGACGCCTGCCTGTACGGTGACCGTCTGCACGTCGGCCGGCGGTGCCGCCACCTGGGTCATGAAGTACTGCCGCTCGTCGGATGCGTAGTCCTGGCGGGCGCCGATGCGGTACACGCTGCAGCACAGGCGCTGCTCGTTGTTGACGTCACCGGGCACGAAGGCCCGGTAGTCCTTCAGGTGCTCCGCGTGGTCAGCGAGATGTTGCTGGCCTGCCACTCGACTGCACCGGGGCTCTCGTCGAGGTTCCTGTGCGCGTCGTGACGCTCGACGTCTTCGTCGCCGGTGTTGTGCATGGCGAACACGACGTTGACCGTCTTGCCGGAGCGCTGCAGCGCGTACAGCTCGAACTCCACGCCGGGGGTGTCCGTCTTCGAGGTCGCCACCGGCTCGTCGGGTACGTCGACCTCGACCGGGCTGGTGCCCTTCGCGGACAGGTCGAAGCTCATCGAGCGCTTCGCGTCGGTCGTGTCGTCGTCCTGGCCCTTCTCGGCGTCGGACGAGAAGTTCGGCATGCAGCCGGAGATGCCCAGCGCCGCGATCGTCGCCATGGCGACTGCGCCAATCGTGACCGCCCGGGAGCGGAAACCTGTGCCTTGCCGTGCCATCGCCGGTGCCCTTCGCGTCGGGTCGGCGGGACGGAGCGTCCCGTCACAGTGCTCCGATGCACCGGCCGCCTGGTTGGTTGTCGGCCGCCCCGCTACGACGCCTCGGCGTCGCGGGCCCGAGCACGCAAGGCGCGCTCGATCGTGTCGCGGCCCTCGAGCAGCGAGCGGCGCAGGGCCGGGATCGGCTCCCGTTCGTCGAGGTAGCGGTTGGTCTTCTCGACGGTCGCCGGCGAGATCACCAGGCGCGGGTACAGGTACTCGGTGATCTGCTGCGCCATGATCCCCGACCTGGTCTCCCAGATGCCCGCGACGGCGTCGAGGAACCGGTCGACGTACGGCTCGACCAGCTCGACCTGGGTGGCCTGCTGGAACCCGTTGAGCACCGCGCGCTGTGTCGCGTTCGGCAGCTCGTCGCGTTCCACGACCGACGCCCAGGCGGCCTTCTTCGCCGCCGCCGTGGGGATGGCGGCCCGGCAGCCTGCGGCGTGCTGCTCGCCGGCCGCTGTGCGGTCCCTGGCCAGCTCGGCGTCGATGGCGTCGGCACCACGACGGCCCGCCGCGACGGTCTTCTCCAGCAGGTGCCAGCGCAGCTCGGTGTCCACCGCGAGGCCGGGCAGCTCGACGGTGCCGTCGAGCAGACCCTCCACGGTGTCGAGCTGCTCGCCGGTGGCGGCCATGGTCGCCAGCGCCTTGACGAACGCCAGCTGGCTGTCGCTGCCCGGGGCGGCCTGGCGGGCCAGCTCGTGCAGCACGTCGGCCGCCCACTCCCTGCCGGCGTCGCGCCAGGACGGGTCGGCGTACGAGTGGACCGCCACGGCGGTGGTGGCCAGCAGCAGCTCGACGACGGAGATGTCGTCGATGCCGCCGATGTTGCCGAGCACCAGCCGGACGTACTCGCGTGCCGGCAGCTCGCCGTCGCGGCACATGTCCCATGCGGCCGCCCACACCAGCGCGCGGGGCAGCGACTCGGTGAGCTGGTCGGCGTGCGCGATCAGCGTGGCAAGCGAGTGGTCGTCGAAGCGGACCTTCGCGTAGGCCAGGTCTTCGTCGTTCAGCAGCACCAGGTCGGGCCGGCGTTCGCCGACCAGCTCGGGCACGGCGGTGTCGGCGCCGGTGACGTCCAGCTCCACCCGCCGGCGCCGGGCGAACCCCGCGTCGGTGCGGTCGTACAGCCCGATGGCGAGCCGGTGCGGGCGCAGCGTCGGGAGCTCCGCGGTGGCCTCCTGCCGGACGCTGAAGGCGGTGAACGTGCCGTTGTCGTCGACCTCGACGATCGGCCGTAGCGTGTTGATGCCCGCGGTCTCCAGCCACTCCTTCGACCAGGCGACCAGGTCGCGGCCTGACGTCTCCTCCAGCGCGGTGAGCAGGTCGGCCAGCGAGATGTTGCCCCAGGCGTGCCGCTTGAAGTACTGGCGCAGGCCGGCGAAGAACTCCTCCTGGCCGACGTACGCGACGAGCTGCTTCAGCACCGACGCGCCCTTGGCGTACGTGATGCCGTCGAAGTTCGTCATCACCGTGATCAGGTCGCCGGCGTCGGCGGAGATCGGGTGGGTGGTCGGCAGCTGGTCCTGCCGGTACGCCCAGCCCTTCATCTGGGTGGCGAACGAGGTCCACATCGCGGTGAACCTGGTGGCCTCGGAGCCGGCCAGCGTGCTCGCGTAGGTGGCGAACGACTCGTTCAGCCACAGGTCGTCCCACCAGCGCATGGTGACGAGGTCGCCGAACCACATGTGCGCCATCTCGTGCAGGATGGTGTTCGCGCGCTGCTCCCGCGCGGCCTCCGTGACCCGGGACCTGAAGACGTAGTTCTCCACGTACGTGATGCAGCCCGCGTTCTCCATCGCGCCCATGTTGTACTCGGGCACGAACAGCTGGTCGTACTTGTCGAACGGGTAGCGGTAGTCGAACGCGCGCTGGAAGAAGTCGAAGCCCTGCTTGGTGATCTCGAACAGCTCGTCCGGGTCGAGGTACTCGGCCAGCGACTGCCGGCAGTACCAGCCGAGCGGGATGCCGTCGTGCTCGTCGTGCACGTGGGAGTAGTGGCCGGCGACCAGCGCGGTGATGTACGTGGAGATCGGCTCGGTCGGCGGGAAGTGCCAGCGCTCCTTGCCGTCCCCGGTCGGCTCACCGGCGACGTCGGGTGCGGTGTTGGAGACCGCCACCCAGCCCGCGGGCGCGGTGACGGACAGCTCGAACGTCGCCTTCAGGTCGGGCTGGTCGAAGCAGGTGTACATCCGCCTGGCGTCCGGCGTCTCGAACTGCGTGTACAGGTACACGCGGTCGTCGACCGGGTCGACGAACCGGTGCAGGCCCTCGCCGGTGCGGGAGTACGCGCAGTCGGCGACCACCGTCAGCTCGTTGTGCTCGGCCAGGTCGGGGAGGTCGATGCGCATGCCGTCGAACCCGTCGACGGGCAGCGACGTGCCGTTCAGGGTGATCTCGCGTATCGCGGGCGCACACAGGTCGATGAAGGTGGCGGCACCGGGCTCGCGGCAGGTGAAGGTCACGGTCGTCGTCGAGACGAAGCGCTCGTCGCCGGTAGTGAGGTCGAGATCGACCCGGTACGACGCGACGTCGAGCAGGTGGGCCCGCTCCCGCGCGTCGGCGCGGGTCAGGTTGATGACTGACACTGCGGCCTTCCCTTCGACTGGTCACACCGACTCCGGCATCCTGCCACGGGAACACGACAGACCTCGAAGAGGTTGTCGCATCCATGGACGTATGTACGAAGAGTGCCCGTACGAGGAGGCCCTTGTGACTGCCACGGCAGAATCCACCGTCGTCGACATGTGGTTCGACCCGCTGTGCCCATGGGCGTGGCTCACCTCCCGCTGGCTGCTCGAGGTCGAGCAGGTGCGAAACACAACCACCAACTGGCACGTGATGAGCCTGTCCGTCCTGAACGAGGACAAGGAAGGCCTGTCGGACGACTACCGGGAGCTGCTGAGCAAGGGCTGGGGCCCGGTGCGGGTGTGCATCGCCGCCGAGCAACAGCACGGCTCCGAGGTGCTCGGCCCGCTGTACACGGCGATCGGCACCCGGGTCCACTACGACCGCAGGGAGCTGGACAAGACCGTGCTCACCGAGGCACTGGCCGAGGTGGGGCTGCCGGAGTCGCTGCTGGCCGCGTACGACGACGCCGGGTACGACGACGCGGTGCGCAAGTCGCACCAGGAGGGCATCGACCTGGTCGGCCAGGAGGTCGGCACCCCGGTGATCAAGGTGGGGGAGACGGCGTTCTTCGGTCCGGTCGTCACGCCGGCACCCCGCGGCGAGGCCGCGGCCAAGCTGTGGGACGGCGTGCTGCTCGTCGCCGGCACCGACGGGTTCTACGAGCTGAAGCGCACCAGGGACCGCAAACCGATCTTCTGGACCGACGAGGAACAGCAGTAGCCGGCCGCTTCCGTAGCGGGGCCGTCCGGTCACCGTGAGCGACGCAAGGTAGGGCAGAGCAGCCCAGGTACGCCCTAGACTCGGGTGCCATGCGACTGGGCGTACTGGATGTGGGCTCGAACACCGTCCACCTGCTCGTCGTGGACGCGCACCCGGGCGCACGGCCGCTCCCGGCCTGGTCGCACAAGACCCGGCTGCAGCTCGGGGCGCATCTCGACGGGGCCGGCCGGATCGACGCGGCCGGTGAGCGGGCGCTGCGTACCACGGTGACGGAGGCGCTCGACGTCGCCGCCGACCGGGGGTGCGAGGACGTCCTGGCGTTCGCGACGAGCGCGATCAGGGAGGCCAGCAACGGCGGCGAGCTGCTCGACCGGGTGCGTACGGCGTGCGAGGTCGACCTGCAGGTGCTGCCGGGCGACGACGAGGCGCGGCTGACCTTCCTCGCCGTGCGGCGGTGGTTCGGCTGGTCGAGCGGCCGGCTGCTGGTCGTCGACGTGGGCGGCGGGTCGCTCGAGCTCGCGGTCGGCATCGACGAGGAGCCGGACGTCGCGACCAGCCTGCCGCTCGGCGCACACCGGCTGACCAGGGACTGGGTCGCAGGCAACCCGCCGACGGCGGACGAGGTGAAGGCTCTGCGCACGTACGTGCGTTCGCAGGTGGCCACCGTGGTGCGCGACCTGGTGAAGGTCGGCGACCCCGACCTCGTCGTCGGCACCAGTAAGACGATGCGGTCGCTGGCCAGGGTCTGCGGTGCCGCGCCGAGCTCCGCCGGCCAGTACGAGCACCGCTGGCTGCGCCGCGAGACGCTGCTCGAGTGGTTGCCGCGGCTGGCGGAGATGACCACGGACGAGCTCGCCGAGCTGCCCGGCGTCTCGGCCAGCCGCGCCCCGCAGCTACTGGCCGGCGCTATCGTCACCGACGCCGTAATGGACCTGCTGGCCGCCGAGTCCCTGGCGATCTGCCCCTGGGCCCTGCGAGAGGGCGTCATCCTCCGCCGCATCGACTGGCTGACCGACAACTTCCACTGACCGTGGCCGCGCACTGCAGCACGCGCTGTCGCCAGGCGCCGAGATAGGTGCCCCGTTCCGCCGTGGTGACTGGTGGCGATGCGTACGCCACGAATGGCTCGATCGTGGTCAGGCCCAGGTACTCGACGACGCAGCGTTGAGTCGGCCAGAGCACCTGCTCGATCGTGCCGTCGGCGGAGAACCGGTGGCGAGTGCCTCCCGTGCTGACGCCCAACAGCCCGGCAGCGCCGCGGAAGTAACCGGTCTCGTAGCGCATCCCGTCCTCGTACGCGAAGCCGTACGCGAGAACGCGTTCGAACCATCCCTTGAGGATGGCCGGAGGTCCGCCCCACCAGAGGGGAAAACGAAGATGATGACCTGTGCCCGGGCGATGCGCTGCTGTTCCCGGACGATCTCCGCGGCGAAGCCGTGGTTGACCGAGGCGTGAGCCTGCTCTGTCTGGTAATGGAACCGCGCAGGATCCGCGACGCTGGTGAAGTCGCGACGGCCCGCGACCGGGTCGAATCCTTCACCGTAGAGATCCGAGACGTCGACGCCATGGCCGGCCTCGGTCAGTGCCGTCACGGCAGCGTCCTTCAACGCAGCCGTGAACGACGTGGGTTCTGGGTGTGCGTAGACGATCAAGGCGTGCACTCGGGAACCTTCCACGACCTCGCCGACACCGAGGCGGTCGGCGTCCTACCGGGTCGGCTCGGCGGTTTCGACGTCGGCCCGGTTGGTTGGGGACAAGTCGATGCCGGAGGTCTCCGGTAGCGCCAGCACGGCGACGAAGCAGACGACACCGACCAGCGCCATGAGCCCGGCGGTCAGCCATGGTGCTCCACCTGCGGCGGCGGTGAGCGAGATCGCGATCACCGGGGCAGGGGCGGTGAGTGCGGCCGTGCTGAGCTCGCGCGACAGCGCCACCCCGGAATAGCGGTACCGCGAGTCGAACAGTTCGGCCAGGAACGCGGCCTGCGCTCCGGTCACCGCGAACGCCACCGGTCCCATCAGTAGAGCCTGGGCCGCCCAAGTGGCCGGTGGCTGCCCGGTCGAGAGCAGCCAGAAATACGGGACGGCGACGAGAGCGGTCAAGGCGGCCAAGGTGAGGTACACCGGACGACGACCGAAGCGGTCGCTCGCCCAGCCGGCCGTCGGAACGCTCACCAAAGCGACGGCGCTGCCGAGGAGGATGCCGATCAGTGCGTCGGTGTCCGAGAGACCCCGCTTGACGCTGTACGTGATGCTGTACGTCAACGCCACGTAGGCGTTGAACGCGATCGGCGTGGTCAGGAGTACGGCGAGGAACAACCGCAGCGGCATCTCCTTGAGTACGGTCAATACCGGCAGTTTGCGCACCGCCTTGCGCTGCGCGAGCTCGGTGAACACGGGAGTCTCTGTGACCTGCAGCCGCAGGTACATGCCCACCCCGATCAACGCGAAGCTGACGAGGAACGGGATCCGCCAGCCCCAGCTGTAGAGGGCGGCTTCGGGCAGCGTGAAGACCACTGCGGCGACCGCCGCCGACAGCAGCACACCGCCGTAGATGCCGGTACCGGGGATCGACGTCCACAGTCCGCGGCGATTGCGCGGGGCGAGCTCAGCCACCATGACGAACGCGCCGGCGTACTCGGCGCCGGCGCCCAGGCCCTGGGCCAGGCGCAGCAGCGTGAGCAGCAGAGGTGCGGCCAGTCCTGCTGCGGCGTAGGTCGGCAACACGCCGATGGCCGTGGTGGCCACACCCATCAGCATCAAGGTCGCGATGAGGGCGCGTTTGCGTCCGTACCGATCGCCGATGTGGCCGAAGATCACGGCGCCGAGCGGGCGGGCCAGGTAGCCGACGCCGAACGTGGCGAAAGCGGCGAGTGTCCCGGCGGTCTCACTGACCTGGGGGAAGAACAGCGGCCCGAGCACCAACGCGGCGGCTTGGGCATAGATGAACAGGTCGTACCATTCGAGCACCGTGCCCACGAGCATGCCGGGCAGCATGCGGCGGGAGTCTTGCCAACTGGGGGCGGTGGATGCGTTGTGCGACATGGCTCCTCCTCGGCGTCGTTGCCCTCAGGTGGTCCGGCGGATCGGGTTGGTCAACGCGCCGATGCCTTCGATCTGGATGGTGCGCTCTGCCCCGTTCCGAGCCTGGTAGTCGAGCTCGCGCAGCCGGTACTTGCCGCGGGCGGCGCTGCCGATGTGAAGGATGTCGCCGGGGTGCAAGGTGAAGTACGTGCTGGCGTGTGCGACCACCTCGGCGGCGGAGAACATCAGGTTGCCGGTGTTGTCCTCGGTGCACAGTTCGCCGTCGATGGTCAGTGACACCGCCAGGTCGTTCGGCGCGCCAAGCTCGTCGGCTGTGACGATCCACGGTCCGCAGGGGGCGAACGTGTCGGTGCCCTTGGACCGGGCGTGGTAGGTCAGCTGGAGATCGCCGTGCTCGAACCCGATCGGCGCGGCCGCGCCACTGCTGCTGGCACCGTCGAGTCCGCTCGCCTGGGAGCGGGGGATGACCACGGTGTCACCGGCCTTCAGCGTCGGTGAGGTGATGTCGTCGACGATGGTGTAGCCGAACACGGCATCCAAGGCGTCGGCGGCGTCGATGTCCTTGACCCGCTTGCCGATGACCACACCCAGCTCAGGCTCCGGATGGGTGAGGCCGTAGTCGATACGCAACTCCACTGGTTGCCGGTGACCGATCAGCGCCGACGGCGGGTAGCAGAACAGTGCGGGATGGGCCGACGGCATCACGGCCAGTGCGGCCAGGGTCTTGTTGTTCAGCGCGACCCCGAGCATCTTCGACGGTCGCGGTACCGGTGGCAGCCAGCGGCCTTGCACGTCGAGTGCGTCGACGCTCTCCGAGCCGCCGCTTCGAGTGCCCGGAAGGCGTGGTGCCAGCTCGGCCCAAGCGGTGATCACCTCGACCATGTCGGTCGGTGCGGCCGAGCCGAGTAGGTCACCGAGTGCGCTGACGGTCTGGTCGGCGTGCACGATTCCGACCTGGGCGCGGTCGCCGCTAGTGTACGAGGCCAGTCTCATCGCAAAGCTTCCAATCGTCGTCGAGTGGGCGGCTCGGCCAGGACGGCCGAAGGTGGCCGGCCTACGGCGTCAGGTGTCCAGGTCGAGCAGGCGGCCGGGGTTGTCGACCACCATGCGGCGTACGTCCTTCGCGTCCACGCCGGCGGCGAGCAGGTGCTCGGCCACGGTGAGGAACCCGTCGACGGGCCTCGGCATCGTGGCCTGCCCGAGGTCCGACGCCAGCACCACGTGCTCAGGCCCGAGGGCATCGATCCAGCCCAGCAGCTGGTCGATCTTCCACCCAAGTGCGTCGGGGTGGTACATGAGCATCTCGTGCTCGATGACGGCGCCGAGCGCGATCAGCTCCCGGCAACGGTCGACGTCGGCGTCGACGACGAAGTCGGGATGGCTGAGCACGAGCTTGTCGATGCCGCGCTCGTGCGCGGCGGTGAACAGCTGCAGGATGTCGTCGGGGTGGCCGTGGCCAGCGTTCAGCACGGCGCCGGCGGCGTGGATGTGATCCAGCACCTGGTGTACCGCCGGAAACAGTTCGCCGCGCTCGTCGGTGATGTCCACGCGGGTGGTGGTCAGTTCTACGGTGGGCGTCGGGAAACCGGCGTGCTCGGGATGGCAGTCGATGTGCCGGCCGGAGCAGTTGGTGGGGAACCAGACCACCTTCCCGCCGAGGTTCAGGCACATCTGCACCGCGTCGGGGTTGATACCGCCGACCCAGGTGTTGAGCGCTATCCCGCCGAACACCTGCGCTGTCACGTCGCCCAGCCGGGGGCGCATGGCCAGCACGTCCATCACCGTGGAGTGGTGGTGGGACTTGGCGACCATCGCCCGCATCCCGATTCTGGCGCCGTCGGCCGCGGCGTCGGCGTGGTCGAAGCGGCGCGGGAACGGGCTGGGGCCGAGTGGCAGTGCATGTCTACCAGGCCGTCCAGGACTGCGGTGAGAGCAGGAGTGGCGGGCATGTCACCTCCAGAAACTGTTCGTATGTCACACTTAATATTCACGATACGACTTGTAAAGAGGTGAAGTGGCGACTCTTCTGATCGATGAGCTAGATTGTGACCGTTATGCGGTGAGAGGATTCGTATCGTGAAACACGACAGTGCAGGCGACGGTGCGGGTGGCGAGATCCAGGCCGTGAGCCGAGCCGCGGACGTGCTGCGGCTGTTCGGGCCCGAGACCCAGGAACTGACCGCGGCGGAAGCGGCCGAGCGGCTGGGCATGAACCGCACTACGGCGTACCGGTACTGCACGTCGCTGGTCGCCGCCGGGCTGCTCGAGCGCGGGCACAGGAACGGCTCGTTCCTTCCCGGTGCGTTGTTGTTGCAGCTGGGAGTGTTCGCGCTCGGCCGCCGCCGCGTGATGGACCTGGCTCCTGCGCACATGCGGCAGCTCTGCGCGAGTGCCGAACACACGGTGGCGCTGAGCCTGTGGGGAGGCACGGGCGCGGTGGTGGCGCGGGTCGAGGAAGACCCCGGTGTGGTGGTCGTGACCGTACGGGTGGGCACTCAGCTGCCGCTGGCCGCGGCGCAGAGCAAGCTGTTCCTGGCCTGGCACCCCGACCAGCTGACGGTCTCCCGACTACTCGCCACCTTGCCGGCGGCCGCCCGTTCCGACCTGGACGCGCAGGTGGCGAAGGCACGGCAGGACGGGTACACGGTGAACACCGACGTGCACCCGGGGATGCTGGCGATCGCCGCACCGGTCTTCGACGAGTACGGCATCTGCGCCACGCTGGCCCTGTTGGGTACCGCCGCGAGCATGAGCGCCGCCTCGGACTCGCCCCAGGTGCAACAGCTCGAGAAGACAGCGCGGGCGCTGTCCGCCGAGCTCGGTTGGGCCAGGAGAGAGCCGGAAGCTGACTAGGTGCGGGCGCCGGTGGTAGAAGCGCTCAGGGAGCGCGGGTCGCGGGCGGGCCACTTGTCGTGTTCTACGGCGGTGAGGAAGCGTTCGAGTAGCTGGTTGAACAGGGCCGGCTCCTCCAGGTTGGTGACGTGGCCGGACTTCGGCAGCACGGCCAGGCCGCACCTGGGGATGGTGCGCTTGAGCATCAGGTCGGTCTCCAGTACGCCGTCGTCCTCGTCGCCGGCTATCACTAGGACCGGTGGTTGGCAGGCGGCCAGCTCGGCGTGCAGGTCGAACAGGGACGGGCGGCGCATCTGCACCCCGCGCATGGTGAGCGCCGCGCCCAGCGGGTGGTGCTCGGCGAGCACCTGGACGTGCTCGGCGTGGCCCGCCGGGTCCTTGGCCTCGTACTGCACGCGCGCCGGGCCGAAGCCGTACCACTGCGACACCGACTGCGAGCCCTCCCGGTCGAACGCCGCGGCGATCTTCTCCGACTCCGCGCGGAACCCGTCCGCCTTCTCCGGCGGCGCGCCGTACCCGCAGCCGGCGACCACCGAGCCGAGCGTGCGCTCCGGGTGCCGCAGCGCGAAGTGCAGCGCGGCGAACCCGCCCATCGAGTTGCCGACCACGAACGCCCGCTCCACGCCGGCGGCGTCCAGCACCGCCGCCACGTCCGCGACGGCGCGTGCCTGGTCGTACGCCGCCGGGTCGGTGGGCACGTCGGACGGCGGGAAGCCGCGGGCGGCCGGCGTCAGGCAGCGGTAGTGCCTGGCGAGGTGCCGCACCTGCGGCTGCCAGGAGCGGTGGTCGCCGGCGAACTCGTGCAGGAAGACGATCGGCACTCCGCTGCCGGTGTCCTCGTAGTAGAGGCGGACCCGGTCGTCGGTCTCGGCGTACGGCATGGCTCTCCTCGTGGTCAGCTGCGGTGACGTCGGCGGAGTACGGCGCCCACACCGACCCCCACCACGGCGGCGCCGGCGGCCGCGAGCGCGACGGTACGGGCGTGCCGCCGCAGCCCCGGCCGCTGCGCCTGCGCCGGTGCGGTCGCGGTAAGGCCGGCGGCGAGCGTCTCGGCGAACTCGGTCACCAGCTCGGTGCCGACGCCGGTGAGCTCGCCCTGGCCGAAGACGGCCGCCTTGCCGCGGACGTCGAGGTTGGCGTCGACGTCCACCACGGTGCCGCCGTCGTGGGTGCGCACGCGGGTGGTGAGGTACGCGTCCGCGTCGCCGTTGCCGTCCCGCTCCCGGCCCCGTGCCCGCACGGTGAGGCAGTGCTGGTCGTCGTCCGCGGTCAGCAGCCGGGCCCACCCGTCGTACGCGAGCGGCAGCCGGCCCACCCGCACCTCGAACCGGCAGGTGACGCCGTCCGCCGACCGCGCCACCTCGTACACGCCGGGCAGGCACCGCACCGCCTGTTCGACGTCGCGCAGCGCGGCGAACACCTCCGGCGTGGGCCGGTCGATCCGAACCGAGTGCGACAGGTGCACGTCAGCGCTCCATCAGCGGCTTGCGCTGGGCGCCGTCGATCGGAATGTGCGCACCGTGCACGCTGCGGGCGAGGTCGGAGGCGAGGAACGCCACCAGCGCGGCGACCTCCTCCGGCCGGGTGATCTTGCCCAGCGGGATCGACAGCTCGGCGCGGCGGCGGGCCTCCGCCTGGTCGACGCCCATGTCGCGGGCGAACGCCTTCTCCAGGCCGTCCCAGCGGTCGGTGTCGACCGGGCCAGGGTTCACGGTGTTGACCCGCACACCCTTCGGCCCGTACTGGTCGGCGATGGACGAGGCGAAGTTCAGGTCCGCCGCGTTCGCGGCGCCTGCGGTCATCTCCCAGAAGCTCGGCTTGAGCCCGTCGTTGCCGACGACCAGGACGATGCTCCCGCTGCCCTGCGCGACCATGTTCGGCACCACGTGCCGAACCGTGCGGACGTAGCCGAGGAACTTGAGGTTCAGGCTCGACAGCCACTGTTCCTCGGTGAGCTCTTCGAGCAGGCCGCCGGGGGAGCTGCCGGCACACGGCACGAGGATGTCGATCCGGCCGAGCTCGTCGAGTGCCGAACGGACACAGCGCTGCACGTCAGCATCCTGGCCCATATCGCCGGCGACCGCGAGCACCTTGCCCCCGGTGGCGTCGCGGATCTCGGCCGCGGTCTTCTCCAGGTCGTCCTGGCCGCGGGCAGTGATGGCCACGTCGCAGCCCTCGCCGGCCAGCCGGCTCGCCACCTCGCGGCCGATTCCCTTGCTGGCGCCGGTCACGAAGGCGACCTTGCCGGTGAGGTTGAGATCCATCCGTTCACTCCTTTGACGTGCTCGGCTGTCAGCGGACGTGCTTGCTCTCCTTGGACGCCTGGGCCGCGGTCGGCGCGCGCCCTGACCAGCCGCCGTTACCGTCCCGTTCGGCGGCGAGCTGGTCGAGCAGGTGTGGCCTGGTGGTGAGCTGCTTGACCCGCGCGAGCGCCGCGGGGTCCATCTGGTCGAGCGCGGCGGCGAGGTCGGCGGCGCGCTGCCACGGTTCGGCGTCGAGGCGGGCGACGAACCCGCACTGCGCGGCCTCCTCGGCGTCCAGCCAGCGGCCGGTGAGGGTGAGGTCGAGTGCCCGCGACCGGCCCACCAGGTCGGGCAGGATCCAGGTGCCGACCGCAAGGCCGTGCCCGGGTCCGACCCACCGCCACCGCGCCGCAGGCGACGCGATCCGTACGTCCGCCGCGGCCGTCAGCTGCGCGCCGCCGCCGACGGCGGCGCCCTCGACGACCGCGACGACGACGCCCGGCCTGGTGACGAGCTGCTCGTAACAGGTGTAGAGCAGGTCGCTGATCTGCCTGCGTTCGTCGTCGGGCGCGCTGAGGTCGGCGCCGGCGCTGAAGATGTCCGGTGTGGTGCTGCCGAGCAGGAGGGTGGCGTGCGGGTCGCGGTCGAGCTCCTCGTGCAGCCGGCGCACGGTCGCTAGCGTGAGGGCGTTGCGCACGGCAGGTGCGTCGAGCCGTAGCTGCAGCTGCCCGGCGTCGGTCCGGTCAACCCGAAGTTCGCTCACGCTGTGCTCCGTTCGACTCTTGCGATATGGTATACCACAGCGCGAAAGTGAGGTGGCTGGCGGTGAAACCGGCCGCGTTCGAGTACCACAGGGCCTTCACGCCCGCGGAGGTCGTCGAGCTGTTGACCGAGCTGGGCGACGAGGCGAAGGTGCTGGCCGGCGGGCTGTCGCTCGCGCCCATGATGAACTTCAGGTTCGCGCAGCCGGCCGCGCTCGTGGACGTCAACACGGTCGCCGGGCTCGACTACGTCCGCCGCGAGGGCGACGCGTTGTGCGTGGGCGCCCTCACCCGGCACCGCACGGTAGAGACCACCACCGCGCCCGAGGTCCAGGACGGGTTCGTGGCGCTGCCACGTGCCGCGCGGTGGATCGGGCACTACCCGATCCGCACGAGGGGCACGGTAGGCGGCAGCATCGCGCACGCCGACCCCACCGCCGAGTGGTGCCTGTTGGCCCGGCTGTACGACGCCGACGTGGTCGTCCGCGGCGCGCACGGCAGCAGGCAGGTGCCGAGCGCGCAGTGGTTCACCGGGTTCCTCAGCACGGCCGCGGAACCCAACGAGCTGGTGGTGGAGGTCAGGTTCCCGCGACCGCGGGGGCACGCGGCGCTCACCGAGTACGCGCGCCGCCGCGGTGACTTCGCCATCGTCGCCGCGGCCGCGGCCTTCGACGTGGTGGACGGGCGCTGCCGCGACGTCGCCGTCGTGCTCGGGGGTGTCGCCGGCGTCCCGCTGCGGGTGCCCGAGGCGGAGGCCGTCGTGGAGGGGAGTGAGCCGACCGCGGCCACCTGGGCCGAGGCGGCCCGCGTCGCGGCTTCGGTCGTCGACCCGGCCGCCGACGTGCACGGGGACGCGGACTACCGCAGGCACCTCGTCGACACCCTGACGCAGCGCGCGTTCGCCGAGGCGTACGCGTGACCCGGTGGGTGGGCAACCGGCTGCCCAGGCGTGAGGACCCGCGCATGCTGCGCGGTGCGGGCGTCTTCGTCGACGACATCGCGCAGCCGCACGCGTGCCATGTCGCGTTCGTGCGCAGCCCGGTGGCCGCCGGGCGGATCACGGCGATCCACACGGCCGCCGCGAAGACGGCGGCCGGCGTGCGTGCAGTGGTCACGGCCGACGACATCGGCAGGCCCGCGCTGACCGCCGTGCTCGAGCGCGACGAGTTCGTGCCGACGGCCATGCCGCTGCTGGCGCACGACAAGGTGCGGTACGCAGGCGAGCCGATCGTCGCGGTGGTCGCCGACAGCCGGTACCTGGCCGAGGACGCCGCGGAGCTCGTCGCGTGCGAGATCGAAGAGACCGCGCCGGTGCTCTCGCTCGCCGACCACGACGCCGGCGTTCCGCCGATCCACGACGAGGCGCCCGACGGTGTGCTCGTCGACCTGCAGATGTTCGCCGACGGTGAGCTGGCCGAGGCGCTCGCGGACGCACCGTTGGTGCTCGACGAGACGTTCCGCAGCGGCCGGGTGGCCGCCGCGCCGCTCGAGGGCAGGGCGTGCCTCGCGCAGTGGCAGGACCGCGACGACCAGCTGGTCGTGCACCTGTCCACGCAGGTGCCCCATCAGGTGCGTACGGGTATCGCCGCCGCGCTCGGCCTGGCCGAGCGGCAGGTGCGGGTCGTCGCCCCCGACGTCGGCGGCGGTTTCGGCCTGAAGTGCGTGGTCGGCAGGGAGGAGGTCGTGGCCGCGGCGATCGCCCGCCGATTGCGGCTGCCGGTGCGGTGGAGCGAGGACCGGCAGGAGAACCTCATGGGGGCGTGTCACGGCCACGAGCAGGAGTACCGCGTGCGCGCGGGTTTCGCCGCGGACGGCACGTTGCTCGGGGTCGACGCCGACATTCGGTGCAACATCGGTGCTTACTCGGTATACCCGTTCAGCTGTGCCGTCGAGCCGTTGATGGCGGCCACCGAGCTGCCCGGCGTCTACAAGGTCGGCAGGTACGCCGCACGGGGCCGTGGCATCGCGACGAACAAGCCGCCGACCGCGCCGTACCGCGGTGTCTCGCGGCCGCAGCTGGTGTTCGTGATGGAACGGCTGATGGACAAGGCGGCCAACCGGCTGGGCATCGACCGGCTGGAGATCAGGCGGCGCAACACCATCAGGCGCGAGGAGTTCCCTTACCAGGGGCCGAACGGGATCAGCTACGAGCTGGGCTCGTACCTGGAGGCGATGGAGCGGTGCGCGACTGAGATCGAGCAGGCCGGCTGGTGGGAACGCAGGAAGAGCGACGACGGCCTGCTGCGCGGCATCGGCATCGCGAACTTCTCCGAACGCACCGCGTACGGCACGGCGACCATGGGCATGCGCAAAATGCAGATGACGCCCGGCTTCGACGTCTCGCACGTACGGATGGACGCGTCCGGCGACGTCACGGTCACCACCGGCACGTGCGGGCACGGACAGGGGCACGAGACGACGTTCGCGCAGGTCGTCGCCGACCGGCTCGGCGTCGACCCCGCGCGGGTCAAGCTCAGGCAGGGCGACACCGACCTGGCGAGCTTCGGCTGGGGCACCTGGGGCAGCCGCTCGCTGGTGATCGGCGGCGGTGCCGCCGCGGTCGCGGCCGGCCGGCTCGCCGACCAGCTCAGGGAGATCGCCGGCGAGCTGCTGGAGGCGGATGCGGCCGACGTCGAGCTGCTCGACGGGCACGCACAGGTCCGCGGCGTGCCGGACAGCCGGATCGGCATCGACACCCTCGCGTCCACGGTGCACTTCCGCTCGCACACGCTCACCCACGACGAGCAGCTGCTCGAGGCGCGTGGCGCCGCGAACCCGCCCGGCATGTTCTCCAACGCGACGCATGCCGCGCTCGTGGAGGTGGACCCTGGCACCGGTGACACCAAGGTTGTCGACTACCTCGTCGTCGAGGACTGCGGCGTCGTCATCAACCCGATGATCGTGGACGGGCAGGTGCGCGGCGGCGTGGCACAGGGCATCGCGGCCGCGCTGTACGAGGAGATGACGTACTCGCCGGACGGGCAGCCGCTGACCGGCACGTTCATGGACTACCTGATGCCCACCGCGAGCGAGATACCGCCGATCGCGGTGCACCACCTCGTCACGCCGTGCGAGCTGACTGAGACCGGCGCCAAGGGCATGGGCGAGGGCGGCACCATCGGCGCACCCGCCGCGGTGGTCGCGGCGGTCAACGACGCGCTGCGCGACTACGGCGCAGAGATCGACAGCATCCCGGTGCGGCCGGCCGACGTACTGTGCGTACTACGGGAGAGTGCATGAAGGATCAGCACCTGGTCACGCTCGACGTCAACGGCCGCGAGTACGAGGTGGTACTCGAGTCGCGGCGCACGCTCGCGGACGTCCTGCGTCAGGATCTCGGGCTCACCGGCACGCACCTCGGCTGCGAGCACGGCATCTGCGGCGCCTGCACGGTATTGCTCGACGGTGAGCCGGTGCGGTCGTGTCTGGTGTTCGGCGTGCAGGCCGACGGGCGCTCCGTACGTACCGTGGAAGGTCTCGCCGACGGCGACGAGCTGAGCGACCTGCAGCAGGCGTTCAGCCGCTGCCACGGGCTGCAGTGCGGGTTCTGCACGCCCGGGTTCCTGATGCTCGCCGAGGCGTACCTCGACACCGAACCCGCCGGCGACCCGGAGGAGGTGCGCGACGTCGTCTCCGCCAACCTCTGCCGCTGCACCGGGTACCAGGGCATCGTGGAAGCGGTGACCGAGGTCGCCGCAGCACGCCGGAAGCAGCGCGATGGCTGACCAGGTCGGGCAGCGTACGCCGCGCAAGGAGGACCGCCGGTTGCTGACCGGCACCGCGACGTTCGGCTCCGACGTGCAGTTCCCGCGGATGGCGCACGCGCGGGTGGTGCGTTCTTTGGTGGCACACGGGGCCATCACTGCGATCGACGCGTCGGCCGCGCGTGCGCTGCCTGGCGTCGTGGACGTGGTCACCGCCGCCGACGTGCCGACCGGCCTGGCCATCCCCGTGCGGCTGCAGGTGCCCGACACGGACGTCTCCGGCCGGCTGCAGCCGGTACTCGCCGCGACCGAGGTGCGCTACGTCGGCGAACCGGTCGCTGTCGTGGTGGCCGACGACCCGTACGTCGCCGAGGACGCCAGCGGCCTGGTCACCGTCGACATCGACGACCGCGACCCGCTCGTGGACGTCGACGACGCCACCGAGGCGGACGTCGTGGCGGACTTCGGCCTCGGCTACGGCGACGTCGACACGGCGTTCGGACGGGCGGCGCACGTGGTCGCGATGGACGTCGCGGTCGGCCGACACACGGCGGTGCCGATGGAACCGCGGGCACTGACCGTCGAGTACCAGCCGGCGACCGACAGCCTGTCGGTCTACGGCGCCACGAAGGTGCCGGTGTTCAACCGACAGGTGCTCGCCGGCCTGCTCGGCATGGACGAGAGCGCGATCCGCATGCACGCCGTGGACGCCGGCGGCGGGTTCGGCGTGCGCGGCGAGTTCTACCCGGAGGACTTCCTCGTCCCGTGGTTGGCCAGGCGGCTGCGCCGTGCCGTGTCGTGGGTCGAGGACCGCGCCGAGCACCTGGTGGCCGTCAACCACTCCAGGCAGCAGCGGCACCGGGTGGAGGCGGCGTTCGCCGCGGACGGCACCATCCTCGGCCTGCGCGACGACGTACGGCACGACAACGGCGCCTACGTGCGCACGCACGGCGTCATCGTGCCCGAGCTGACGCTGGCGATGCTGCCAGGTCCGTACCGGGTGCCCGCGTACCGCGGCCGGGTGCGGGTGGTGCTGACCAACAAGACCCCGTGCGGCACCTACCGGGCGCCCGGCCGCTACGAGGGCACCACCGCGCGCGAGCAGCTGTTCGACCTCGCCGCGGCCGAGCTCGGGCTCGACCGGGTGGAGCTGCGGCGGCGCAACCTGCTCGGCAGCGACGAGCTGCCACACACCAGGGCCATGCACACGCTCGGCACCGACGTGGTGCTCGACGGCGGCGACTACGTACGGCTGCTCGACCGCGCGCTGGCCCGCGTCGACGAGCTCGGCTGGCGCCAGCTTGTCGACGCCGGCCGGGCTGAGGGGCGGCTGCTCGGCCTCGGGCTGGCGGTGTTCCTGGAGAAGAGCGGGCTCGGTCCTTACGACACCGCGGACGTGGAGATCACCAGCACCGGCCGGGTGCGGGTGCTCTCCGGCGGCACCTCGCTCGGGCAGGGCATCGAGACCGCGCTCGCGCAGATCGCCGCGGACGAGTTCGGCGTGCCGTACGACGCCGTCGACGTGATCAACGGCGACACCCTGCTGCAGCCGTACGGCACCGGTTCGTGGGCGAGCCGGTCGACGGTCGTCGCGGGCAGCGCCGTACAGCGCGCAGCACGCGAGGTGGCCGTGCGGGTGCGCGAGCTCGGCGCCAGGTTGCTCGAAGCCGCGCCGGACGACGTCGAGCTGGTCGACGGCGCCGTGCGCGTGAAGGGCGTGCCAGGCAGTGCCCGCAGCCTCGCGGAGGTCTGGCAGGCGGCGCAGCCGCGCGCCGGCTGGCTCGCCGCCGACGAGCCGGCGGGGTTGGCGGCGCGGCACCGGTTCACCGTCGACCACATGACGTACCCGTACGGCGCCCACGTCTGCGCGGTGGAGGTGGACCCTGGCACCGGCAACGTCCAGGTGCTGCGTTACCTCGTCGCGTACGAGATCGGCCGGGCGGTGAACCCCACCCTGGTCGAGGGGCAGCTGCGCGGCGGCGTCGCGCAGGGCATGGGCGGTGCGCTGCTCGAGGAGCTGGTCTACGACGAGCAGGGCCAGCCGCAGTCGACCACCTTCATGGACTACCTGCTGCCGACCGCCGCCGAGGTGCCCGCCGTCGACCTGGTGGTGTGTGAGGACGCGCCTGCCGCGACGAACCCGCTCGGCGCCCGCGGTGCGGGGGAGGGCGGCGTGACCGCTGCGGGTGCCGCGGTGGCGAGTGCCGTCAGCGACGCGATCGGGGTGCCGGCGATCGGGAAGCTGCCGGTCGACCCGCGCTCCGTGGTACGGCTGCTGCGTTCCGAAGATCGGACAACTCGGCATTCGGTTGCATTATCATGACCGAATTCCGGCGTTCTGCTGCTCTCCCGGTCGCGAGAGGAGGCCACTGGTGCGCCCCAGCGCTGTCGGCGGCATCAGCGTGATGCAGTACTCCTCGAAGAGCGACATCGTCTGCGCGATGTTGCGGGAGCTGATCATCTCCGGTGAGCTTGCGCCCTCGGAACCGCTGCGCCAGCGTGACCTGGCGGCGCGGTTCGGCGTGAGCCAGACGCCGGTGCGGGAGGCGTTGCGGCGGCTGGAGTCCGAGGGCCTCGTCGTGGGGGACGCGCATCGCGGCGCGATCGTCAGTGCGTCGCGTAGCGGCATGGCGGAGGAGAACGCCCAGATCCGCGCCGCGCTCGAACCGCTCGGCGCGCGGTTGGCGGCGCGCGAGATCACCGAGGAACAGCTCGGCGTGCTGCGTCAGCTCAACGAGGAGATGACCAAGCTGCCCGAGGGCGACGGCCGCTACGCAACACTCAACCGCGAGTTCCACTTCACCATCTACGAGTCGGCGGCGTCGCCGATGTTGCTGTCGATGATGCGGCTGCTGTGGCAGGCGATGCCGGACGGCCCGCAGGTCACCCGCAGCCACCGCGAGTCGGCCAAGCAGCACGCCGAGCTGATCGAGGCGCTGGCCGCACGCGACGGCGACCGGGCCGCCGCGATCACCGAGAAGCACATCCTGAGCGCCGGCTACGTCGAGCAGGAGCGACCGGCGAAGCAGGCCCCGTCGCGTACGAAGGCCAAGCGCGCCAAGAAGTCCGCCGCCGCGCGGAAGTCCTAGACCGCCTGGCGCTTCCTCAGGTCCGTTCTCGTGCTGGCCAGGAACTCGTCCGCCCTTTCCTGCGGTGCCTTGGTCAGCAGGCTGACGACGACGAACAGGGTGAGCGAGACCAGCAGGCCCCACACGCCGCTGCCCTGGCCGAGCAGTCGGGTCGCGGTGAACTCCAGGTAGAACACCACGGCACCGCCGACGATGATGCTGCTCAACACGCCGGCCGCGGTGCCGCGCTTCCAGAAGAATGTGCCGACGATCGCCGGCACCATGACTAGCAGACCGGCGGACGCGGAGACCGAGAGCACCGCGATCAGGTTGAGTTCGAGGCGGGCGAACAGGAAGGCGAGCACGGCGATCACCGGGATGGTGATCTTGCCGAGCAGCAGCTGCCTGCCGTCGCTCGACGACGGCTTCGCCACCGCGTAGACGTCGCGGGTGAGCATCGAGGAGAGGGTCAGCAGGATGGAGTCGATGGTCGAGACCGCGGCGGCCATGATGCCGATCATCACGATGATGCCGAGCACGGACGGGACCAGACCGGACGACAGCAGCGACGGCGTCGCGAGGTCGCCGGTCTTCAGCTCGGGGAACTGGATCGCCGCGGCGAAGCCCCACGTGACGGCGACCAGCGTGTAGATGAAGCCGAAGACCATGAAGCCGAGCAGCATCCGGCGCAGGTCGCCCATCGACCGTGGCGTGAACAGCCGCTGGCTCACCTGCGGGTTGGAGATGCTGAAGAACACCCACGGCAGCGTGAGCCCGAGGAACATGCTGAACGTGAAGAACCCGTTGCCAGGCACGCTCAGCATGCCGGCGTGGTCGGTCTGCAGCGTGTCGAAGAACGTGCCGAGCCCGCCCAACCGGTCGATGATCACCGCCACGATGATGGTGGCGCTGATGACCATGATGATCGCCTGCAGGGAGTCCGTCCACGCCACCGACCGCAGGCCAGCGACCAGGGAGAAGACGATCGCGAGGATGGTAGCGAGCAACGTGCCAGTGGTGAACGAGATGGCGTCGTTCGTCATGCCCGACAACAGGTAGCCGACGCCGGCCAGCTGCACGGCGGCGTACGGGATGAGGAAGACGCAGCTGCAGGCCGCGGCGACGATCGCCACCGCCTTGCTGTCGTAGCGGCCGCCGAGCATCTCCGAGGGCGTGACGTAGCCGAACCGCTTACCTGCCAACCAGAACCGCGGCCCGAAGACGAGCACGAGCGTGACGCCGCACAGGTAGATCAGCTCGAAGCCGAGTGCGCCCACGCCGCCTGAGTAGGTGAGGCCGGCGAGACCGATGAGCATGAAAGCGCTGTACGTCGTGGCGCTGTAGCTCATCGCCGAGACGAAGCCGCCCATGTTGCGGTTGCCGAGGAAGTACCCGGACATCGTGCGCTCGGCGCCGCGGCGGGAGAGGTACGCGGTCACGCCGGCGAACACGACGTAGATCGCGATGCCGATCCAGATGTAGGTGGCGTTCACTGTTCGTCCCGCCAGGTCGAGCTGATGACTGCGTTCAGGCCGATCACGACGGCGGTCGCAAGGATCCAGAAGAGCATGCTGCCGTACCACGCATCGACGTCCCGCAACAGCGTGTAGGGCACGAGGTAGCAGAGCAGGATGATTATCGGTACCAGCCAGACCGTCTTACGGTGCTTCACGGGCTTCCCCTTGGCATGGGCTGTTCCCCGAATGATGAAATTTGGTATACCACAGTTCCCCTGGCGCCTCAAGGGTGGCGGTTCCCGTGTGCCGAGACACTACCCCTGCGCGCCCGCGGGTGGGGGCCTGCCAGACTTTCGCCCATGCACGTGTACATCGGGTCCGATCACGCGGGTTACGAGCTCAAGACGCAGCTGGCCGAGTGGCTGAAGGAGCACGGCCACGACGTGGTCGACTGCGGGCCGGAGAAGTTCGACCCCGAAGACGACTACCCGCCGTTCTGCATCCGGGTCGGCGAGTCGGTCGTCGTGCACCCGGGCAGCCTCGGCGTGGTGATCGGCGGCTCGGGCAACGGCGAGCAGATCGCCGCCAACAAGGTACGCGGCGTGCGCGCGGCCCTGGCCTGGTCGCCGGAGACCGCGTCGCTCGCCCGCGAGCACAACGACGCGAACGTGCTCGCCCTCGGCGCCCGCATGCACGACACGGAGGAGGCGTTCGGGCTGGTGGACCGCTTCCTGGCGACGCCGTACTCAGGTGAGCAGCGGCACACCCGCAGGATCAAGATCCTCGCCGAGTACGAGCGAACCGGCCAGGCCCCACCGCTGCCCTAGCGCGTCGGCGCGGTGCTCAGAACGAGTGCGGGCACCAGGGTCGGGGTTCCCACGACATGGCGGCGCCCAGGCGGCGCAGTGCGCCTTCCCGGCGTTCGGTCACGTAGCCGGCTTGGGCGTGCGCGGTGAGCGAGCTCTCCCCGAGGTACGCGGACGCGAGCACGCGGACGTCCAGCTCGAGGTCGGCCGTCGCCGTGGTGCGCTCGCAGCTGGCCGTCTGCTCGTCGCCGGTGAGGTGCCAGCGGCCGGCGTTGTGCGGGCAGCGCTCGTCCCGCACGTCGAGCACCAGGTCGACGGGTGCGGCGTAGCGGCGCTGGGCGAGCGCGTCGCCGACGCGCACCAGGCGTACCCACAGCGCGTCGTTGCGGATCGCCCGCGCGCGCCGCGGGTCGGCGAGCATGGCGAACAGCGGCGCATCCATCGGCAGCTGCCTGGACGTCACCTTCGCCGTCAGGTCGACCGTGCTGAGGAAGCGCCAGCAGGCGGCGTACGCTGCGGCGTCGTTGGCCTGGATCTCCTCGACGCGTACCGTCGCCGTGCTCGTCAGGCCGTCGTGCCCTGGCGAGATGCGGTGCAGCGCGTAGGCCCTGAGGTCGCCGGCCGGGCCGTGCACGAGGAGTGCCTGCATCGCCAGTGCGCCGTCGCGGGCGTGCTCGGGGTCGTTCAGGGTGTCCGCCCAGTGCGCTTCGTCACGCGTGACGAAGCCGGGACGCTGCGGCCGCAGCTCGTCGTACAGCTTCGCCAGGTCGTCGGTGACCTCGCCAGGGTCGGCGATCGTTAGCCGCAGCTCGGGGTCGACCGGGGCGTCGGCGACCAACCCGGCTGCCGCGCGGTCGACCTCGAGCATGGTGCGGTAGCTGGCCACCGCGTAGCCGTACCTGCGGTAGATCGACGACTCCGACGCCCACAGCACGGCCACCGCCTCACCGCCCTCGGCGAGGTCGCCCAGCTGCCTGGTCATCAGGGCGCTGAGCAGGCCCTGCCTGCGGTAGGTGGGGTCCACCGTGACGATGGTGACACCCGCCGCAGGCGCGACGGTGCCGGGAACGGTCAGCTCGAAGGTGTGCGCGCCCGCGGTGGCGACCGGCCGGTCACCGTCGAACGCGGCGAGGCCGCGGTCGAGCTCCAGGGTGCGCTGCAGCACCGCGATGTCTTCCTCGCGGTACGACTCGAGGAACGCGCCGGCGATGACCCGACCGACTCGTGGGAACTCGTCGGCGGTGAACGGGCGGATGGGGTATGGCGTCACTACGACGTTCTACCGCATCCGTGCGGGCAGCCGCGACCGAATTTCGCTACCATGGCCGACATGCTGCTCAAGGTGGGTCAGGCCCGGGCGCGAGTACGTTAGGCGCTTCTCGCGCCTGCTTCGCGTTCCTCGCACGCCTACCCACACTTTGAGGTTCCCCTATGGCCGTGCCTGATCGGCCGTCGCTTTCCGGTCTCGAAGAGAAGTGGTCCCGGATCTGGGACGAGCAACGTACGTACGCCTTCGACCGCACGCGCCACCGCGCCGAGGTCTACTCGATCGACACGCCGCCGCCGACGGTGAGCGGCACGCTGCACGTGGGCTCGATGTTCTCGTACACGCACACCGACCTCGTCGCGCGGTACAAGCGCATGCGCGGCTACCGGGTGTTCTACCCGATCGGTTGGGACGACAACGGGCTGCCGACCGAACGCCGCGTGCAGAACTACTTCGGCGTGCGCTGCGACCCGACGCTGCCGAAGGACCCCGACTTCACGCCGCCGGCGAACCCGCGGGGTGAACCCGTGGCCGTCAGCCGGCCGGACTTCATCGCGCTGTGCCTGACGCTGACCGCCGCGGACGAGCAGGAGTTCGAGCGCACCTTCCGTACGCTCGGGCTGTCCGTCGACTGGACGCACACCTACACCACCATCGGCGACCGCGCCCGTCGTGTCGCGCAGGCGTCGTTCCTGCGCGAGGTGCGGCGCGGCGACGCCTACCAGGCGGAGGGGCCGACGCTGTGGGACGTCGACTTCGGCACGGCGGTCGCCCAGGCGGAGGTGGAGGACCGCGAGATCGCCGGCGCGTACCACGCGCTGCCGTTCCACACGGCCGACGGCGGCGACGTGCTGGTGGAGACGACCAGACCCGAGCTGCTGCCGGCATGCGTGGCGCTCGTCTGCCATCCCGACGACGAGCGCTACGCCGGGCTGGTCGGCACCCGGGTCGATACGCCGCTGTTCGGCGCCTCGGTGCCGGTGTACGCACACCGGCTCGCGGATCCCGCCAAGGGCACGGGGATCGCCATGGTGTGCACGTTCGGCGACCTCACCGACGTGGTCTGGTGGCGGGAGCTCGACCTGCCGGTCCGTGCGGTCGTCGGGCGCGACGGCCGGTTCCTCGCCACCCCGCCGGCCGGCGTCGCGACCGCGCCGTACGCCGAGCTCGCTGGCCTGACCGTCCGCCGCGCGCGGGAGCGGCTGGTCGAGCTGTTACGCGATGCGGGGGAGCTGCGCGGCGAACCGCGGTCGGTCACGCACGCGGTCAACTTCTACGAGAAGGGCGACCGGCCGCTGGAGATCGTGTCGACCAGGCAGTGGTACCTCCGCAACGGCGGCCGCGACGAGTCGTTGCGTTCGGCGCTGCTCGCCCGTGGTCGCCAGCTGCGGTGGCACCCCGCGCACATGGCGGCGCGCTACGAGGATTGGGTGCGCGGCCTGGCCGGCGACTGGCTGGTGAGCCGGCAGCGGTACTTCGGCGTGCCCATCCCGGCCTGGTACCCGGTCGGCGACGACGGCGTCGTCGACCACCAGCGGCCCCTGCTGCCCGCCGAGGACACCCTGCCGGTCGACCCGAGCACCGACCCCGCCCCCGGCTACCGGGAGGAGCAGCGGGGCCGGCCGGGTGGCTTCGTCGCCGACCCGGACGTGTTCGACACCTGGGCGACGTCGTCGCTGAGCCCGCAGATCGTCGGTGGCTGGCTCGACGACGCCGATCTCCACGGCCGCGTGTTCCCGTTCGACCTGCGCCCGCAGGCGCACGACATCATCCGCACCTGGCTGTTCGGCACCGTCGTCCGTGCCCAGCTGGAGCACGGGTCGCTGCCGTGGCGGCACGCGGCGATCTCCGGGTTCATCTACGACCCGGACCGGAAGAAGATGTCGAAGTCCAAGGGCAACGCGGTGACCCCGGCGGCGGTGCTCGAGAAGTACGGCGCCGACGCCTTCAGGTACTGGGCGGCGCACGGCCGGCTCGGGGTCGACGCCACCTACGACGACGCCATGATGCGGGTCGGCCGCCGGCTGGCGATCAAGCTGCTGAACGTCAGCAAGTTCGTGTTGACCATGGCCGGCGACGCCGACCCGACCGCGGTGCGGGAGCCGCTGGACCTGGCGATGCTCGGCCGGCTCGCCGACGTGGTGGCCGACGCCACCGACGCGCTCGACGACTACGAGCACGCCAGGGCACTGCAGCTCGTCGAGGACGCCTTCTGGGCGTTCTGCGACGACCACGTGGAGCTGGTGAAGGCGCGCGCGTACGGCGAGCGCGGCGCGGCGGCGCAGGCGTCGGCGGTCTTCCACCGGCTGCTGGCACCGTTCCTGCCGTACGTCGCGGAGGAGGTGTGGTCGTGGTGGCAGGACGGCTCCGTCCACCGGGCCGAGTGGCCGTCCGCGACGCAGGTGCGCGAGCTGGGTGCCGGTGACCCGGAGCTGGTGGACCTCGCCGGCGCGGCTATCGCCGCGGTGCGGCGCGCCAAGTCGCAGGCGCAGCTGTCGATGCGCGCGGACGTGTCGCAGCTGCGGATCGTCGCGGCCGAGGAGGTGCTGGCCCGGCTGCGGCCGGCGCTCGACGACGTCGCCGCGGCCGGGCGGGTCGCCGAGACCAGCTGCGTGGCCGGCGGTGACGAGCAGCCGATCTACACCGTCGAGCTGGCCGAGCAGCCGATCGACGCTAGCCTCGATCTTCCACGGGCGGTCACGCCACCGCACGGTTCGTGTTGATCACCGGCCTCGTGCGGCTGACCTACGACTCACCCGGCCAGGCGCTGGTGATGAAGGATCGAGGCTACGAGACGGTGAGCGCGGACTCGATGACGCCCGCGCGCATGACCTGCGTGCCGTTGAGGAACAGCGACGGCTTCGCGTAGCCGAGCTCGACGTACCTGCCGTGGTGCTGCCCACCGCCGATGCCACCGTTCGGGCCGAACGCGAGGTGACCGGTGCCCGCGACCGCCGTGTGCTCGTACGCGGGGCCCTGCAGGCTGGCCGCGGGGTTCATGCCGAAGCCGACCATGCCCACCCGGTTGGCCGCGGCGATGTCGGCAGCGACGAGATCCGCGAGCGCGGTGCCCGCCGCGCCGCCGGTGACCAGGCCGCGTTCGATGGTGAGCGTGGTGGGCGCGGCGCCGACGCCGGGGCCGGCGTCGATCACGACGGTGCCGTGTACGGACTCCTCGACCGGCGCGATGACGACACCGGCGTACGGGAACCGGTACACCCCTGGCTGCGGCCGGCTCGGCGGGTTCAGGATGCCGCGCCGGCCGGCCAGCGACATGGTGAGCCTGGTGCCGGCCGGCGTGTAGAGCTCCGCATGGGTGGCGTCGCTCAGCCGTTCGGCGAGGAAGTTGCCCGCCGTCGCCAGCGCGCCGAAGTCGGCTTCGAGCGGGCCCTGGGTGAGCGTACGTTCGCTGGCGCCGGCCATCGCGTACACCCGGGCGCCGTGCGAGACGGCGGTGACGGCGGCTGCGCTCGGCACCACCGTGCCGCGGGTGAAGGCGATGACGACGTCGAGGTCGACCAGCTCGTCCACGATGGCGTCGAGGGCGTCACCGCCGTCGTCGCGGCTGCCGCGGTCGAGGTAGCGCACGTGCGCGTTGGCGCCGCCAGCCGTCGCCGCGCGCCGCAGTGCCCACGCAGGCCCCGCGTTGGACACGTCGTCGTAGAGAACGAGCACGCGCTCGTCGGCGCGTATCCCCGTGTACGAGACGGTGCGCTGTGCACCTTCTTCCAGCGTCAGCACGCTTTCTTTCCCCCTTGTAAGACGCCCCGTACGACCCACCCCCACCGTGGTCGCCCAGAGGAACCGCCTTCGATCGGCCGGTCGCCGTCGCCCCCTGCGGTCCGGACCGGTACCGATCGGCCACGATACCCGCGCCGCTGCCGGGCTGTCGCATCGACGCAGGTCCGATGCGGCGGAGCGTAGTTGCCGCGTGTGCCAGATGTTGTCGCTGTTGGCGTGCGCTCGGTGGAGCGGCATATGTCCGGTTGGCCGGCGGGCATGACACACGGTGAGGCGAGCCGTTCAGCGCGTTGGTCCGCCCCGTACCATGTGACGGTCGCGTGGAGAGCTAGGCGAATGGCAAAGGGGTCGATCATGCCGGAGCGAGTACGTGCAGTCGTGGCGACGGGGGAGAAGCAGCCGGTTTCCGTGGAGACCATCGTGGTCCCAGAGCCGGGGCCGGGGGAGGCCCGGGTGAAGGTACAGGCGTGCGGCGTCTGCCACACCGACTTGCACTACCGCGAGGGCGCGATCGAGGACAAGTTCCCGTTCCTGCTCGGGCACGAGGCCGCCGGCGTGGTCGAGTCCGTCGGGCCGGACGTCACCAGCGTCGAGCCGGGCGACTTCGTGATCCTGAACTGGCGGGCGGTGTGCGGTGACTGCCGTGCCTGCAAGCGCGGCCGGCCCTGGTACTGCTTCGCGACGCACAACGCCAGCCAGCCGATGACGCTGGCCGACGGTACGGAGCTCGCGCCCGCGCTCGGCATCGGCGCGTTCGCGGAGCTGACCCTGGTCGCCGCCGGCCAGTGCACGAAGGTCGACCCGGACGCGCCTGCCACCGTCGCCGGCCTGCTCGGCTGCGGCGTGATGGCCGGCATCGGCGCGGCGATCAACACCGGCGGCGTCGGGCGCGGCGACTCGGTCGCGGTGATCGGCTGCGGCGGCGTCGGCGACGCCGCCATCGCGGGCGCCCGCCTGGCCGGTGCCCGCCGGATCATCGCCGTGGACGTGGACGACCGCAAGCTGGAGTGGGCGAAGCAGTTCGGCGCCACGCACACCGTCAACTCGAAGGCCGCCGACCCGGTCGAGGAGATCAGGGGGCTGACCGGAGGCAACGGCGCCGACGTGGTGATCGAGGCGGTCGGCCGGCCGGAGACGTTCACCCAGGCGTTCTACGCCCGCGACCTCGCCGGCGTGGTCGTGCTGGTCGGCGTCCCCGACCCGAAGATGACCATCGAGCTGTCGATGATCGACGTGTTCGGCCGCGGTGGCGCGGTGAAGTCGTCCTGGTACGGCGACTGCCTGCCGTCCCGTGACTTCCCGATGCTGATCGACCTGTTCCAGCAGGGCAGGCTGCCGCTGCAGGACTTCGTGACGGAGACCATCCCGCTCGACGGGGTGGAGGATGCGTTCGCGCGCATGGAGCACGGTAATGTGCTCCGCTCAGTGGTTACGTTCTGAGAGGTAGCCGGTCGACATGGCCAGGGGCAAGGGCAAGGACAAAGAGAAGAAGACCAAGGTCCGCATCGAGAAGATCGAGACCTCGGGCGTCTTCTCCCTCGACGGTGAAGACCACGAGGTCGAGAACAACGTGTACGTCATCGGTGACAACGACGAGGTCATCGTCGTCGATGCTGCACACCACGCCGAGGCGATCCTGGAGCAGGTCGGTGACAGGGAGATCCTCGCCGTCATCTGCACCCACGGGCACAACGACCACGTGAACGTGGCCCTCGAGCTCGCGGAACGCGACGAGGCGCCGGTGGCCATGCACCGCGGTGACCGGCGGCTGTGGGAGATGACGCACGAGGACCAGCGCCCGGACATCAGCATCGAGCCCGGCGGGACGTTCGAGGTCGCCGACATCGTGTTGACCGTGCTGCACACCCCGGGGCACTCGCCGGGCTCGATCTGCCTGTACGCCGAGGACCTCGGCGTCGTGTTCACCGGCGACACCCTGTTCAAGGGTGGCCCTGGCGCGACCGGCCGCTCGTTCTCGGACTTCCCCACCATCCTCACGTCGATCTCCGACGAGCTGCTGAGCCTGCCCGCCAAGACCCGGGTGCTGCCCGGCCACGGCGAGGAGACCACCATCGGCACCGAGGAGAAGGACTACGCGGACTGGGTGGAACGCGGCCACTAGGGCGTGTCCGCGAAGGTGCGCCCTGGCACGTTGTCGGTGGCGTCCGACAGAGTGGACGTGATGGGGCAACTGGGTTTCGAGGGCATGCCGCAGCGGCTGTACACGTGCACGCCGTCGCGGCTCGCCTCCTGGGTCGACTGTCCGCGCCGTTACCGGATGACCTACCTGGACCGGCCGCAGCCGCCGAAGGGTCCGCCGTGGGGGCACAACTCCCTCGGCGCGAGCGTGCACGGCGCGCTGGCCGCGTGGTGGCGGCTGCCGCCCGAGCAGCGCACCACGTACGCCGCGCAGCGCCTGGTCGACCAGGGCTGGATCTCGCTGGGTTTCCGCGACGACCAGCAGGCGGAGCAGGTACGCGCGCGGGCGCGGGAGATGGTCGCCGACTACGTCGCCGAGCTCGACCCGTACGACGAGCCGGTCGGCATCGAGCGGGTGGTGGCCACCCGCACCCAGGTGCTTGCGCTGTCCGGTCGGGTCGACCGGCTGGACGACCGCGACGGCGAGCTGGTGGTGGTCGACTACAAGACCGGCAGGCACGCGCTCACCGTCGACGACGCACGCGGGTCGATGGCGCTGGCGCTGTACGCGATCTGCACCCGGCAGGTGCTGCGGCGCCCCTGTTACCGGGTCGAGCTGCACCACCTGCCGACCGGTGAGGTGCTCGGCTGGGAGCACGACGACCACGCCCTGCAGCGCCAGCTGCGGCGCGCGGAGCAGATCGGCGCAGAGGCCGCAGCCGCCGACGCCAAGTTCCGCGCCGGCCTGTCCGACGCAGAGGTCGACGAGGTCTTCCCACCCCAGCCCGGGCCCCAGTGCCGGTACTGCGACTTCGCCCAGCACTGCCCGGAAGGCTCCACCCCGTACCCGACCAACCACCCCTGGGCCGGCCTGGCAGAGGCCGTACCCGCCGACTGACGGGTTCGGGGTCAGGCGTCCGCGGGGAGGCGGCGGCGGCCGGCGAAGCCGGCGTCCAGGCGGTGGTACCAGGCCAGCTCGGTGTCGCCTTCCAGCCAGCACAGCAGCACCTGCTCGCCGTCCAGTTCGGCGGGGAAGTCCAGCAGTAGGGGGGCGATCCCCTTCACCTGCAGCTCCTCGGCGGTGACCTGGGAGAGCAGCTCGTCCAGGTGGGCCTGGTACGCCTTCAGCTCGGGGAGGCCGCCGAGCGGCGAGTTGACGCCGCGCTGCAACGCCGCGCCGAGCTCCGCGGTGTCCGCGCGCACGGTGATGACGTCCTCGATGATCGGTCGCAGCCCGTCGAGCACCGCCTGCGCCTCGCGCACCGTGTAGAGCTTCTGCACCACCTCACGGTAACGCGCGCCCCCTAGGCTGGCGCCGTGGAGCTGCGAACCGAACGACTACTGCTACGCCGCTGGCGTCCCGCCGACCGGCTGCCGTTCGCCGCGTTGAACGCGGACCCGGACGTGACCGAGTACCTCGCCGGGCCGATGACCGCCGCACAGAGCGACGACCTGGTCGACCGGATCGAACAGGGCTTCGCCGAGCGCGGCTTCGGGCTGTGGGCGGTCGAGGTCACGGCGACCGGCGCGTTGGTCGGCTTCACCGGGCTCTCCGTGCCGTCGTTCGAGGCGCACTTCACGCCCGCCGTGGAGGTCGGCTGGCGGCTGGCCAGGTCCGCGTGGGGGTACGGCTACGCGACCGAGGCCGCCCGCGCCGCCCTGCGGTACGGCTTCACCGACGCGGGCATGCCGGAGATCGTGTCGTTCACCACCGTGGCCAACGTCCGCTCCCGGGGCGGTGATGGAGCGCCTCGGCATGACCAGGGACCCGGCCGACGACTTCGACCATCCCAGCCTTCCGGCCGACCACCCGATACGCAGGCACGTGCTTTACCGCCTCACCGGGTCCAGCTGGCGCGGGCGCTAGGCCCCGCCGGCGAGCGCGTCGAGCACCTGCTGGCCGTACTTGTCCAGCTTGCTCTCGCCGACGCCGTTGACGGTGGCGAGCTCGGCCAGCGACGTGGGCAGCGTGGTGGCGATCTGTCGCAGCGCCGCGTCGTGGAAGATGACGTACGCGGGTACGCCCTGCTCCTTCGCCGCCTGCGCCCGCCAGGCCCGCAGCCGCTCGAAGACGCCGGCGGCCGCCTCGGACAGCTCGGCGTCGACGGTCTTCGGTTGCTTGGCGGCCTTGACCGGACGGGCCGGCTCTTTGCGCAGCAGCACCGTACGTTCGCCGCGGAGCACGCCGCCGGAGCTCTCGGTGAGCGCGAACGTGCCGTACTCGCCGGTCACCGCGAGCAGCTGTTGGGCGAGCAGCTGCCTGAGCACGCCACGCCAGTCGGCCTCGCCGATATCGGTGCCGACACCGAACACCGTGAGCTCGTCGTGCCTGTGCTGCTCCACCTTCGGCGTACGCCGGCCGAGCAGGATGTCGACGATCTGGCCGGCGCCGAACCGCTGCCCGCGCTCCCGCTCCAGCCGCAACACCGTGGACAGCACCTTCTGCGCGGCGACCGTGCCGTCCCACGACTCCGGCGGCGACAGGCAGCTGTCACAGTTCCCGCAGTCGGCGTCGCGGTACTCGCCGAAGTACGCGAGCAGCTGGGTACGACGGCACTGCACGGTCTCGCACAGCGCGAGCATCGCGTCCAGATGCGCCGACAGCCGGCGCCGGTGCGCGGCGTCCCCCTCCGACCCGTCGATCAGCTTGCGCTGCTGCACCACGTCCTGCAGCCCGTACGCCAGCCACGCGGTGGACGGCAGCCCGTCGCGCCCGGCGCGGCCGGTCTCCTGGTAGTAGCCCTCGACCGACTTCGGCAGGTCGAGGTGCGCGACGAAGCGCACGTCCGGCTTGTCGATGCCCATGCCGAACGCGATCGTCGCGACGACCACCAGCCCGTCCTCGCGCAGGAACCTGGCCTGGTTCGCCGCGCGGGTGCCGGCGTCCAGGCCGGCGTGGTACGGGAGTGCCTCGACGCCGTTGGCGGTGAGGAACTCCGCGGTCTTCTCCGCGGACGCGCGTGACAGCGTGTAGACGATACCCGCGTCGCCTGGGTGCTCCGTGCGCAGCAGCTGGAGCAGCTGCTTCTTCGCGTCCTTCTTCGGCGCGATCCGGTACTGGATGTTCGGTCGGTCGAAGCTAGCCACGAACTGCTTCGCGTCCGCCAGCTCCAGCCGGCTGGCGATCTCCTCCCTCGTCGCCTGGGTCGCGGTCGCCGTCAACGCGATCCGCGGCACGTCCGGCCAGCGTTCGTGCAGTACGGAGAGCGCGAGGTAGTCGGGGCGGAAGTCGTGCCCCCACTGCGCGACGCAGTGCGCCTCGTCGATGGCGAACAGCGCCACCTTGCCCTCGTCGAGCAGCCGCAGCGTGGGTTTGGCCTGCATCCGCTCCGGCGCCAGGTACAGCAGGTCGAGCTCGCCCTGCCGGAACGCGGCGGCGACGGTGCGCTGCTCGTCGAGGTCCTGCGTGGAGTTCAGGAAGCCGGCGCGTACTCCCGCGGTGGCCAGCGCGTCGACCTGGTCTTTCATCAACGCGATCAGCGGCGAGATCACCACGCCCACGCCGTCGCGGACGAGCGCCGGCACCTGGTAGCACAGCGACTTGCCGCCGCCGGTGGGCATCAGGACGAGCGCGTCGCCACCGCCGACCACGTGCTCGACGACCTGCTCCTGGTCGCCGCGGAACGAGTCGTACCCGAACACCCGCCGCAGCACGTCGTGCGCAGCCGGCTGTGCCGGGCGTTGCGGGGCAGATGTCACCCAGCGATCCTAAGCCGAACCGAAGCCGCCGAGGAGCGTGGTCACCATGTTGTGTACGGCCGCCGGCTCTGCGGCGCCTACTTGTAGTGGGCGCATGCCCACGCCACCCGGGCAGCCGCACCGCCACCGGCAGGTCGCCGAGACGTACCGGCGAGTGCCGCAGTGGCAGTTCGGCTGGCAGCGCCCGTACACCAGGGACCAGTGGCTGGAGTTCCTGCCCACTACCGGCGGGCTCACCCGGCCGCCGTCGACGCGATCGGTGGCAGCTTCACTATGTCCTACCGCACGGTGGTGGTCACCGCGGCGCGCGCCTCTGCGCCGCGGTGACCGGACCGCCTGGTGCTACTTGGTCTCCAAGTCGCGCCGGCGGAACCCGTACATGCCTACGGCGATCAGCGCGGCGGCGGTCCCCGTGAGCACGAGCAATGGTGTCCATTCGAAGTCGTCGACCGGTAGCCGTGGGATGTGCCCGAACGGCGACAGGTCGTGCATCCAGTCGGGGAACTGCAGGATGGCGCCGAAGTAGCCGACCACCCCGCCGTACACCACGACCAGCCAGGCCGCCGCGGCCGCGCGTGGCAGCCAGCCGACGAGCGCGACCGCGAGCGCGGCCGTCACCCAGAGCGCGGGGATGTACGCGGCACTGGCGACCACGATGTCCACGAACAGACCTTCGTTCTCGTCGACCGTGGGAGTCCCCGTCGCGGCGAGCGTCAACCCGCCGAGCAGCAGGACGGCGGGTGAGCCGAGCAGCGCCACGGTGAGGTGGCTGCCGAGCCACCTGGTGCGCGACAGCCCGGTGGCGAGCACCGGCTCGGCCCGGCCGCTGCTCTCCTCCGAACGGGTGCGCAACGTCGCGATCACCGCGTAGATCGCTGCCACGATCGCCAGCACTAGCATGATCATGCCGAGGAACGTGTCCACGAACGTGGTGCCGCCGGTCTGCATCTGCTGGAACACCTCGATGTCCTTGAACATCTCCTCGACGTCGCCGAGGAACGGCCCGTAGGACATGCCGAGCACCGCCATGCCGATCGCGAACCCGATCAGCATGCCCCGGTGCAGCCGCAGCGCGAACCCGAACGGCGTGGTGAGCGCACGCGTCGCCGCCGGCCGGCCACGTCTGGCCGCCCGCAGCCCCGCGCCGACGTCCCTGCGGACGCTGAGCGCGAACCCGATGCCGGCGAGCACGATGGCCGCGCCGAGGTTGAGCAGCAGCGGCCACCAGCGGTTGTCGAGATATGGGAACGTCTGCTGTGCCCAGCCGATCGGCGAGGCCCACGACAGGTCGCTGCCCGCCGAGTCGCCCGCCGCGCGGACCAGGTACGCCGCCCCGACGATGGCGAGGCCCATCCCGGACGCACCCCTTGAGTGCGGGGTGATCTGTACGGTCAGCGCGGCGACTCCCGCGAACGTGATGCCGGCCCCGGCGTGGGCCGCTCCGTAGAGCAGCGACCCCTCCCACGTGACCCCGTCGAGGTCGAGCGCGCCGAGGCTACCGGCGAGCAGGAGCGCGAGCGCGACGTTCACCGCGACGGCGAGGATCAGCGCGGCCGCGAGCTGTGCGTGGCGGCCCACGACGCCGCCCCGGACGAGCTCCGCGCGCCCGGTCTCCTCCTCGGTGCGGGTGTGCCTGGTGATCATGAGCACGCTCATGATCCCGACGAGGATCGCCACGAAGCCGAGCATCTGGTGCCCCAGCATGGCCCCGTAGTGGTAGTCGCTGAGGTAGTGCTCCGGCCCGGTGAACGCCAGCCCGGCCGGGGTGGCCATGGTGTCGCCTGCGGTCTGCCGTTCGGCCGCGGTCTCGTACAGCTGCGGGAACGCGGCCGCCGGCCACAGGGTGCCGAGCGTCAGGGCACCGAGCCACACCGGGATGCGGACGCGGTCGCGCCGCAGCGCGAACCGCAGCAGCGTGCCCGTCCCGGTGAGGACGCTGCCACCTGCTCGGTGCGTGGTGTGCCCGAGGGTGGGTGTGGCGGTTGCGGTCATCTCGGCTCTCCGTTGGTGCTGCTCCCGTTGGCGGCGAGCTCGTCGCCGTAGTGCCGGAGCATGAGCTCCTCGAGTGTGGGCGGGTGGCTGGTGAGTGCACGGATGCCGAACCCGCTGAGGTGCTTGATCGCGCTGTCGAGGTGGTTGCCGTCCACCGCGAACCTGGCACGGCCGTCGCTCACCTCGGCGTCGTGTACGCCGGGCAGCTGCTCGAGGCCGGTCACCGGGCTCGAGGTGTTCGCCTCGACGGTCGTGCGCGTCAGGTGGCGCATCTCCACCAGCGTCCCCGACTGGACGATCTTGCCCTGCCGGATGATGCTGATCCGGTCGGCGAGCTTCTCCACCTGCGCGAGGATGTGGCTGGACAGCAGCACTGTCCGGCCGGCGGCCTTAACGTCGTGGATGACGTCCTGGAAGACGACCTCCATCAGCGGGTCGAGTCCGGCGGTCGGCTCGTCCAGCAGCAGCAGCTCGGCGTCGGACGCGAGCGCCGCGACGATGGCGACCTTCTGCCGGTTGCCCTTCGAGTACGTACGCCCCTTCTTCGACGGGTCCAGGTCGAACCGTTCGACGAGCTCGTCGCGCTTGCGCTTGTCCAACCGGCCGCGCAGCCGGCCGAGCAGGTCGATCGCCTCGCCGCCGGTGAGGTTCGGCCACAGCTCCACGTCGCCGGGCACGTACGCCAACCGCCGATGCAGCGACACCGCGTCCGACCACGGATCGCCACCCAGCATGCGCACGGTGCCGGTGTCGGCGCGCAGGATGCCGAGCAGCACCCGAATGGTGGTGGACTTCCCGGCCCCGTTCGGGCCGAGGAAGCCGTGGATCTCACCGGTGTCGACGGTCAGGTCCAGCCCGTCAAGTGCCCGGGTCGACCCGAAGGTCTTCACCAGTCCGGAGGTGGTGATGGCAGTGGTCATGTCGCTTCCTGGTCTGTGCCTGTGGGTGTGGTCGCTTCGTGTTCAGCGGTCTGTACGGCGTCCGCCATGGTTTCTTGGACGGTTGCGTAGAAGTCCTCGGTGATGACGCCCTTGGCGAGGAGCTCCGCGTTGAGTGCGCCCCATCTGAGGGCGTCTTCTGGGCGGCCGCTGGCGAGGTCGACCCCGAGCAGCCGCTTGGCATGCTCGTGCAGGACGAGCGCGCCGAACTGCCAGAGGGCCAGCACGATGGCCCGCTCCCGCGGCTTGTCGGTCGGCGTGAGGATGCCGTTCTCGACGCCCTCGGCCATGTACTCGATGGAGTCCTCGATCATCTCGTCGATGAACTCGTCCACGTGTGGCGAACCGTCCGCGAGCGTCGTGGCGAGGTACTTGATCACCGACGTGCCCTCGTACGCGTCGCGGATGGCCTGGAACGGGTCGAGGTTCTTGCCTTCCACCATCGCCGCCCGCTTCTGCGTCCTGATCACGGACGCGACGTGCTCGTCGCAGGCGACGCGCAGTCCCTCCTTCGAGCCGAAGTGGTGGAGGACGAGCGGCGTCGACACCCCCGCGTCCGCGGCGATGTCCTTGAGGTTGGCGGCCGCCACGCCCTCGGCGGCGAAGCGCTCGATCGCGGCGTCCCTGATCCGGGCGCGCGCCGTGCGGTCCGGGTCGTCGAGCCGCCGCTTCCTCGGCTGCTTCGCTGCGCTCATGCCACCACTCCTGGACTTCAATACAGCATGCTGAACTGAATTCAGACTGAACCGCGTTCAGTCCTTCGTCAAGGGGATTCCGTGGGAATCGCCGGGCCTCGCGGACGGCGCGGCACGACCGCTGATTCCGTCACGCTGGGTGCGTCCCGCTTCGGATAGCGGGGTTTCGTCCGGGACAATGCGCGGAAGCACACCGAGGAGGTCGTCATTTCGAACATCACGGTATTCACCGGCGGCAGCGTGTGGACCGGGCTCGACGCGCCCCCGGCGGCGTCCGCCCTCGCCGTCGCGGACGGCGAGGTGGTGGCCGTCGGCGACGCGGCGAGCCGGCTGGCCGACCGGGCCGGCGAGGTGGTGGAGCTCGACGGCGGGTGCGTGCTGCCGTCGTTTGGCGACGGGCACGCGCACCCGGTCTTCGGTGGCCTGGAGGACCAGGGGCCGCAGATCAAGGAGCAGCGCAGCGTCGCCGACATCGTCGCGGAGGTGAAGCGGTGGGCGGCCGAGCACCCGGAGGCGGGCTGGATCGTCGCCGGCAGCTACGACCCGTCGCTGGCGACGGACGGCGAGTTCGACGCGCGCTGGCTGGACGAGGCCGTACCGGACCGGCCGGTGGTGTTGCGTGCGTACGACTGTCTACCACACCGTGTGGTGCAACTCGGCCGCGTTGCGTGCCGCGGGCGTCGACGAGACCACGCCGGACCCGCCGCTCGGCGTGATCGTCCGGCGGCCGGACGGTTCGCCGATGGGCACGCTGCGCGAGTGGCACGCCTGCGACCTGGTGCTCGACCGCAGCCCCGCGGTCACGCAGGAGAAGTTCGCCGAGAGCCTCGCGTCGGCGACCCGCCGCTACGCCGACGTCGGAGTGACCTGGGTGCAGGACGCCTGGGTGGACGGCGCCGTCGTGGAGCCGTACCTGGCGGCGGCGCGTGGTGACGCGCTCGGGCTGCGGTTCAACATGGGGTTGCGCGCGGACCCGGAGACCTGGCGTACGCAGCGGCAGGAGTTCGCCGACATCCGCCGTTCCGTCGAGCGGGTGGCGAACCCGTTGCTGACGGCGCGCACGGTGAAGTTCTTCGCCGACGGCGTCATCGAGGGCGGCACGGCCGCGCTGCTCGAGCCGTACGTGGACGCGCCGCACTCGTGCGGCATGCCGGTGTGGCCGGCGACCGAGCTCGCCGCTGCGGTCACCGCGTTCGACGCCGACGGCTTCCAGGTGCACATCCACGCCATCGGCGACGCCGCCATCAGGTCGGCGCTCGACGCCATCGCGACGGCCGCCCGGGTGAACCCGTACTGGGACCGGCGGCCGGTCATCGCGCACACCCAGCTGGTCGACCCGGACGACCTGCGGCGCTTCGCGGACCTGGGTGTGGTCGCCAACTTCGAGCCGCTGTGGGCACAGCTCGACCCGTTGATGACCGACCTCACCGCGCCGCGCCTCGGGCCGGAACGCACTGCACTGCAGTACCCGATGGCGGAGCTGCGCGACCTGGGCGTCGCGCTGTCGTTCGGCAGCGACTGGCCGGTCAGCTCGCTGCACCCGCTCGAGGGCATCCAGATCGCCGTCACCCGACGCACCTTCGACGGCGTGCCAGACGAGGGATGGACGCCGCACCAACGGCTCGCACTCGACGAGGCCCTGCGTACCTACTCCGCAGGGGTCGCGTACCAGGCATTCGGCGAGGACGCGTGGGGCACCCTGGCCGCAGGCAAGTCCGCCGACCTGGTGTGGCTGCAGGACAACCCGTTCGACACGGACCCCCTGCGGCTGAAGGACATCCCGATCCGCGGCACCTGGCTACGCGGCCACCGCGTCGCCGGATAGCTGCTGCCGGGCCCGGCCTGCGCGATGCCGCGTACCGTCTGCGGTCAGCGTGGGCGGCTCTCCTGGCCGTCGTGTTGCCGTTGGCGCGTCCGGTCGCCGGCTCGTTCGGCGCCGCGGTCCGGACTGCCGCTGCTGGCGACGGACACGGCGCTCCCGCTGCGGTTGACGGCCACGGAGCCGTTGCCGATGTTGATTGCGCTGCCGGAGATGTTCCCGAACGTGGGGCCATCGCCACCCCCGATCGAGCTGCCGGACGATACGCCGGTGCGTGCTTCGGTTCGCACTACCCGGCAGCCGCGGGTCAGGTGGCGGAGAGGCGTAGCGAGAGGTTGCGGCGGTAGGCGTCCAGGACTACCGCGAGGATGATGACGCCGCCGGTGATCATTGTGCGTTGGAAGTCGGAGACGCCCATCAGCAGGAGGCCGTTGGTCAGTACGCCTATCAGGCTGGCGCCGAGCAGGGTGCCTACGGCGGAGCCGCGGCCGCCGGTGAGGCTCGCGCCGCCGATGACGACGGCCGCGATGGCGTTCAGCTCGTAGCCCTGGCCGAGGATGGGGCTCGCCACGCCGAGCCTGGCCTGGTAGATGACGCCGGCGACGCCCACGGCCGCGCCGCCGATCACGTAGCAGGTCACCTTCACGACGCTCGTGCGGTGCCCGGACAGGCGTACGGCTTCCTCGTTGTTGCCGATGGCGTACACCATCCGGCCGAAGACCGTACGGCTGAGGACGAACCAGGCCGCGACGACCAGCACCAGGGCCACCACGAAGACCGCGGGCAGGCCGAGGAACGTGGTGATGCCGAACCTGGTGAAGCCGGCCGGCAGGTTGTAGATGGTCTCGCCGTCGGTGAACTCCTGTGCGGCGCCGCGGGCGACGTGCAGCATGCCGAGCGTGATGATGAACGCAGGCACCTTCCAGAACTCCGTGACGAACCCGTTGCAGAAGCCGACGAGTCCGCCGATGAGGATGCTGACGACGACGCCGAGTACGATCGCCGTCGGCACCGGGAGACCGGAGGTGATCACCGTGCCCGACACCACCGCGCACAGCGCGATCACCGAGCCGACGGACAGGTCGATGCCGCCGACCAGGATGATGAACGTCATCCCCACCGCGAGGATGGTGTTCAGGGTGATCTGCGTCATGATCGCGCGCAGGTTCTGCGAGGTGACGAAGTTCGGCGCGAAGAGCATGAAGAAGACGATGAGGACGACGAGCGCGACGCCGATGCCCGCCTCTCCCAACACCTGACTGACGGCACGGTTGGTCGGCAGTTGTGCACGCGGCGGTGGGGTAGTGGCGCTCATCACGGGTTACCGTTTCTCGGGTCCGAGGTGTCCTTCAGGTATTCGGTATAGGCGAGGCCGAGCACCCGTTCTTCGTCGAACTCCGCGCGGGTCAGCTCCCCGCTGATCTTCCCGCGCGACAGCACCAGCAGCCGGTCGCAGATGCCGAGCAGCTCCGGCAGGTCGGAGGAGACGACGAGCACCCCCTTGCCGGCCTCTGCGAGGTCGAGCAGCAGCTGGTGGATCTCGTACCTGGCGCCGACGTCGATACCGCGGGTGGGCTCGTCGACGATCAGCAGCTCGGTGTCCGCGGCCAGCCAGCGGCCGAGTACGACCTTCTGCTGGTTCCCGCCGGACAGTGCACGCGGGTGTTGCCGCACGCTGTTCGCCTTGATCTGCAACCGTTCGCTGAGCTCGTTCGCGGTCGCCGTCTCGGCGCGGCGGGAGAGCAGGCCGGTGCGGCTCACCTTGTGCAGGCTCGCCAGGCTGACGTTCGCGGCGATCGGCAGGTCGAGCACCAGGCCCTGGCTCTTCCTGTCCTCGGTGAGGAAGCTGACGCCGCGCGCGACGGCGACGCCCGGGTGCGTCACCTTCGCCGACCGGCCGCGGATGGCGATCTCCCCGGCCGCCGCCTTGTCGGCGCCGAAGACCGCGCGCATGATCTCCGTACGCCCGGAGCCGACCAGGCCGGCGACGCCGACGACCTCGCCGGCCCGTACGGCGAACGAGACCGGAGGTGCGGTCGGCGTCACCTGTAGGTCGCGGACGTCGAGCAGGACGTCGCCGACCGGCCTGGAATGCACTGGTGGGTACTCGTAGGCGATGTCGCGGCCGACCATCGACCGCACCAGGTCGGTCGACGTCATGCCCGCGAGCGGTGCCGTGGTGACGTGTGCGCCGTTGCGCAGAACCGTTACCCGGTCGCAGATCTCGAAGATCTCCTCCAGGTGGTGGGAGATGTAGATGACCGCGACTCCGGAGGTGGAGAGCTGGCGCAGAATGTCGAACAGGGTGGCCGTCTCCCGCGACGTCAACGTCGCGGTCGGTTCGTCCATGACGAGCAGCTTGCAGCCGGTCGAGAGCGCCTTCGCGATCTCGACCAGCTGCATCTGGGCGATGCCGAGCCGCTCCACCCTCGTACGCGGCGAGATGTCCAGACCCACACGGTGCAGCAGCTCGCGCGTCCGTTGGTCCAGGGTGCGCCTGTCGACCATGCCGAAGCGGCGTGGCAGCCGTTGCAGGAACACGTTCTCGGCCACCGACAGGTACGGCAGCAACGCGAGCTCCTGGTGCACCACCTGGATGCCTGCGCCGAGGGCGTCCGCCACGGTTGCCGGCGCGTGCGGCATACCGTCGAACGTCATCGCGCCGGCGTCCGCCTGCTCCACACCAGACAGACACTTCGCCAGCGTCGACTTGCCGGCCCCGTTCTCGCCTACGAGGGCGTGGATCTCACCCGCGCGCACCTCCAGGTCGACGTCGTCGAGCGCGGTGACGCCGGGATAGTGCTTGGTGAGACCTGCTACGGACAGCAGCGGTTGCGCGTCGGACACCGGCGATCAGTCGGACTCGTCGACGTTCGACTTCGTGACGAGCTTGATGTCCGTCTTTTGCCAGCCGGTGACCTTCTCGCCGTCGATCATCTTCATCGCGTAGTCGATGCCGTCCGACGCCTGCGTCGAGCCGTACTGGTCGAGCGTCGACACGACCTGGCCCTTCTCTATGTACGACCGGATCGCGGGGATGTTGTCGAACGAGGCGACCTTGATACTCGGCTTGCGCTCCTCGATCACCTTGAGCGCGCCGAGTGCCATCGAGTCGTTCGACGCCAGCACGCCTTCGATGTCGCGGTCGGCGGTGAGCATGTTGCCGAACACGGTGTTCGCCTCGTCGGTCTCCCAGTGCGCGGTCTTCACCGAGACCAGGTCGAGCTTGCCTTCCTCGGCCGCCGCCCGGAACCCTTCCTCACGCTGCTTCGCGTTGTCCGCACCCGGGTTGCCGGTAAGAAGTACTACCTTGCTGCCCGGGTCGAGCTCCTTGGCCAACACGGTGCCGGACTTCTTCGCGCCGAGCTCGTTGTCCGGCCCGACGTAGGGGACCTGGAGATTGGCTTCCTCGAGTGCCTTCTGGTCCAGGCGCACGTCGATGTTGACGATCTCGATGCCCTCGCGCGCCGCCCGCTTCAGCGGCTGGACGAGTGCCTTGGAGTCGGCAGGCGCGATGACGATCGCCTGCACCTGCCTGGTGATGCACTTGTCGATCAGCGCCACCTGGCCGTCGACGTCGGTCTCGTTCTGGATTCCCGAGACGTCGAGCTTCACGTCCCCGCGCTTCTTCACGTGCGCGTTGGCGCCTTTCTTCATGTCCTGGAAGAACTCGTTCGCCAACGACTTCATCACCAGGCAGACCGTTGGCTTCCCCTCGGCCTTCGGCGGTTCGTCCGCGGTGTCCTCCGTACCGCAGGCGGCCAGCGATACCAGCAGTGCGCTGACGAGTATTGTGGCTGCGACTCTGCCCTTCACCATGTGCTCCTTCCGCCGATGTCTCGTTCAGAACGCGACACCGCACCTGAGCACGACGTTCGCGTACGGCGTGGTGGCGCCCGTACGTACGACGACGCGTGCCCGTCGGGACATCGCCTTCAGTTCTTCGTGTGGGACATGTTCTACCGCGATGTTGTCCAGCAGCTTCGTCAGACCGCTGCGGGTCGCAGAATCGGTCAGCTCGCTGGCGAGGGTGGCGTGCTCGACGACGCACTCGTCGAGCACCGCTTCGAGTACCGGGAGGAACGGCGGTTCGCCGGTACGCCACAGCAGGTCGACGGTCTCGACTTCCGCAGGCACGGGCAGGCCCGCGTCTGCGACGGTTACGAGGTCCCCGTGGCCAGCGGCGGTGAGGATCGCCATCAACCGTGGGTGCCACAGACCGCTGCGCCGCATGGTCAGTCCTTCTCGTCGACCAGCTGGCCGCCGGCGGGATCCGGGCAGCCACACGATCCCCGAGTGACCAGGGCGGTGTCGAGCACCAGCCGGCGTGCCTCCTCCTTCGGGCTCGACACCTGGCTGACCAACCACTCCACGGCATGCCTGCCGATCGCCTCGACCGGTTGCCTGACGGTGGTCAGCGCCGGGACGGTGTAGCCGCTGGCCTCGATGCCGTCGAACGAGCAGATCGCGACGTCGTCGGGCACCTTCAGGCCGAGCTCGGCCGCGGCCCGCATCACGCCGATCGCCTGCTCGTCGCTGGCCACGAACAGCGCGTCCGGCCGGCACCCGGCGAGGAGCTCGCGGCCGCCCCGGTAACCGTGCAGCCGGCCGAACGGCAGGTGCGCCGTCGGCATGGCGGCGGCGTCGACGCCGGCCTCGGTGAGCGCGCGCTGCCAGCCGGCGACCCGGTCGACCGTCGGGTGTGCGCCGGCGAACCCGGCGAGGCAGCCGATCCGCCTCCTGCCGTGCTCGAGCAGGTGCTTCGTCGCGAGGTAGCCGCCGGCCTCGTTGTCGACGAGGATGTGCGTCGCGTTCGGGATGGGCAGCTCGCGGTCGAGGATCAGCCGCGGGACCGACGCCTCCTCGAGCTCGGCCGCCCAGGTGTTCGCGCCGTGTGCCGGGGCGACCATCAGCCCGTCGACCTGGCGGTCGAGGAGCGCCCGGACGTACGTCGTCTCCCGCTGCATGTCGTCGGTCGCGTTGCCGAGCAGCATCGTGTAGCCGTACTCGAAGCCGACCTCTTCGATCGAACGAGCCAGCTCGGCGAAGAACGGGTTGGAGTTGTCCGGCACGACCAGGCCGAAGGTCATGGTGCGCTGCATGCGCAGCGAGCGGGCAACTGCGTTGGGGCGGTACCCGAGCTCGGCGATGGCAGCGAGCACGCGTTCTCTGGTTGCCGGCGCGACACCGCGGGGGCCGTCGTTGAGCACGTAGCTCACCACCGCCTCCGAGGTGCCGGCGAGTCGAGCGACGTCGCGGCGAGTGACCATCGGTGACCACCCTCGGTTCAAGATCAACTCGTGTTGATCACGGCAGTATTCCGGTTTGTCTCAGTCGTGGCAAGCTCGGCGCCCGATCGTGGCGTGCGTCGGCCCACCGGCGAATGTACCGGCCGGCAGGCCGCAATAGGCAACTTATCGGTATCAACCGTGCGGCGTGTCCCGCACGACGAACGGCGTGAGCAGCTCGGGCACCGCCTCTTCGGCGAACGTCAGCCCGGCCGTCTCAGCAACATCCCGGACTTTGTACGCGCCGCCGCCGGCGCCGGTGGTCGCGGCGACCGTCATCAGCCCGGCGCGGCGTTGGAAGTATGACCGGCTGATGGTCCAGCCGATCACGCCGGTGCGCCGCAGCGCGACCGTACGCCTGAAGATGGTGCCGTACCTGGTCACCAGGTACCGCTGGGTCAGCGCGTGCCCGAGGTTGCGGTAGGCGTCGAACGCCAGCGGGATGGTCACCGCGAGTAGTGCGAGCGCGATCGGTGCGAGCCACCAGGGCAGCCACTGGCCGAGGCCGAGTAGCAGTGCCGCGAGCGCGACCGGCGGCACCACGGCACGGACGATCCTGCGGCGCAACGCCCGGCGCGGGTGCGCGTGCAGCTCGGTGACCGCCACGGGGGTCTCGTCCTCGGCCAGGACGGCCGCGGTGACCCGGTGCGAGACGGTCAGCGGCGCGGGCGGGAGCAGCCGGTCCTTCTGCCGTTGCTGTTCCTTGTGCGAGGTGGCGAAACCGGTCGCCACCGCCTTGGTGTCTGCGCCGCCGGCCCACCGCATGGCGATCGGCTCGATCACCTCGACGCCGCGCAGCCGTCGCTCCTCCAGCGAGACCGAGCGCGTGGTCAGCAGGCCGCGTCGGACCCGGAACACGCCGCCGGGTTCGCGGACCAGGCGGAAGTTCCACCACGCCTCGACGTAGATCACCAGGGCGCCGACGACACCGACGACCAACAGCACGGCTGCGCCTGCCACGATGACCAGGAGGAGCGAGAACTGGTGCAGCCAGCGGACGATGTCGGTGACCAGGCCCGTCTCGAACGGGTTGCGCCCGACCGCCTCGAGCACGCGCTGCGCGCCAGCGAGCAGGATGAGCGCCACCACCAACGTCCAGCCGGTCAACGGCGCGAAGCGCAGCCAGGACCAGTTCAACGCGGCGAGGGTGACGTCCGTGCGCTCGCCGTCCGCCGTCGTGGGCCTGCGCGCCTCGGCCGGCTCGTCGCGTGTCACGGTGTTGTCGGGCTTGGTGAGCAGCTGCGTGCGTAGCTGGTCGCCGTGCGCGGCGGTCACCGCGTCCAGGGCGAGCTCGGTGTTCTCCGTGGCGCTGCCGGTCTGGCCGGTGCCGACCTTGACCACGGTGAGGCCGAAGATCCGGTGCAGCGGGTTCGCGGTGACGTCGACGCTGCGGATGCGGTCGCGCGGGATCGACCGGTAGCGGCGGAAGAGCAACCCGGAGCGGAGCTCGACGCGTTCATCGGTGATCCGGTAGCGGGTCGTCGTGTAACGGATCAGTCCGGCGGCGACCATCACGAGGAACACCGCGCCGACCGAGCCGATCGTCCAGAACGCCGCGCTGGGGATGTCGCCGCCGGTGCCGATGGCCGTCGCCGCGAAGCCGGCGAGCGGCGCGGCGAGCACGCTCAGGTTCAGCGCGAGCATCCGGGGGTCGAGCCGGTGCCAGCCGTCCTCCGGCGTGTTCACGTGGCGTCCCCCGGGGTGGCCTGGGTGACCTCGGTGAGCTGTTCGACGACGTCCTTCGCCAGGGTGTAGTCGAGGCCGTCGATCTGCAGTGCGCCGGCCGCCGACGCGGTGGTGACGGTCACCGTCGCCAGGCCGAGCAGCCGCTGCAGCGGGCCGCGTACGGAGTCGACGGTCTGGATGCGCGACATCGGCGCGACCCGCCACTCCTGGAAGAACCAGCCGGACGCCGTGTAGACGGCCTCGTCCGTCGTCTCCCACCGGTGCACGCGGTACCGCCAGCGCGGCATCACCACGATGTACGGCACGCCGAACAGCAGCACGAGGCCGAGCGACAGGCCGAGCCACAGCCGCGCCGGTTCGATGAGTACGGCGAGGACGGCCAGGGCGATCGCCGCGGGCGCGACGAGAATGATCGCCTGCAGCGTCCACAGCATGACGGCGCGGGAGTCGACGCGGTGCCGCGGCGGGCGCAGCTGGACGGTTTCGTTGGTCACCCGTCCATCTAATCGCGCGTGCGGGGGCGTTGCGAGCACGCATGGTCGTGAGTCGCGCCGGGCGGTATCGACTTTCGTTGCATCGGGTAGCACCGCACGGAGCTACGTCGCCGCCGTGCCGGCGAGTAGTTTGATGGTGTGACCGCGCGCCTGTGGACGTCGAGACGTGAGCTCGTGTTCGACCTGTTGCCGGTCGGCGTGCTGCTCGCCCTGTCGGTCACGTTCGCTGCCGCCCGCGGCTTCCCCCACGGTGCTGCCGGGTGGATCGACTGGGGGATCGACCTCGCGCTGATCGCCGCGCTCCTGGTCCGGCGGCGCTGGCCGGTGTTGCTGCTCGCCGCGGGGACGGCGGTTTCTGTGGCGATCCTGGTCGCGACGTACCTGGCGCCCGGCGTGGTGTTCCCGGTGTTCTCACCGAACGATCCCTGGCTTCCGTTCGCCGCCGTGGTGGCGGCGTACACGGCCGCCGCGCACGCGCCGTACCGGCCGCTCACGTGGGTGCTGCTCGTGGTGCTCACCGGCGTCGTCACCCGGGCGTGGCAGCCGCACGTCGACGTGATCACCGGTGGCCTGCTGCTGACCGTGATGCCGGCACTGCTCGGCCTCTACTTCGGCGCGCGGCGCCGGCTGGAGGACGCGCTGCGGGAGCGGGTGGAACGTGCGGAGCGTGAGCAGCACCTGATGGCCGAGCGTGCCCGTGCGGACGAGCGCGCGCGGCTGGCCGCCGAGATGCACGACGTGGTGACGCACCGGGTCAGCCTGATGGTGCTGCAGGCCGGTGCACTGACGGTGTCGACCCGGGACGAGGGGACCAGGGCCGCCGCGGACGAGCTGCGCGTGACCGGCTGCCAGGCCCTGGACGAGCTGCGCGACCTGGTCGGCGTGCTGCAGGCGACGCCGGGGGAGGCGGAGGGGGAAGGGACGGTCGGTGCGGGGGGCCGACCGTCCGCCCTCGACCTGCGTGCGCTCGCGGTCGAGGCGGACTCGGTGGGTGGGGAGGTGGAGCTCGTCGAGGAGGGGCACGCCGGGTCGCTGTCCCCGGCGGTCGCGCGCACGGCGTACCGGATCGTGCAGGAGGCGCTGACCAACGTGCGCAAGCACGCGCCGGGCGCGGCGGCGCAGGTGCGGGTGAGGTACGGCAGCGACCGGATGCGGCTGGTGGTGCACAACGGGCCGACGGCGCAGCGGCCGGACGAGGCGCTGGTCGTACGCGGCTCGCATCGTGGACTGGCCGGGCTGCGGCAGCGGGTGGAGCTGGTCGGCGGTACCTTCGAGGCGTCCGCCGACGGTGCGGAGGGTTCGTGGTCAAGGCGGTGCTGCCTTCGTACGTACCGACTCGTGAGGTGCGCGAGCGATGAACGAGAGCCGGCTGGTGCGGGTGGTCGTCGTCGACGACGAGCCGATGGTGTGCGCGCACCTGAAGGTGATCCTGAACTCGGCGCCTGACGTGACGGTCGTCGACGAGGCGCACGACGGTGCGGCGGGGCTCGAGGCCGTGGTGCGGCACCGGCCGGACGTCGTGCTGATGGACCTGCGGATGCCCGGCGTCGACGGGATGACGGCGATCGAGCGGATCAGGGAGCTGGCCGATGCGCCGGCCGTCGTCGCGCTGACCACGTTCGACGCCGACCAGTACGTGGTGCGTGCGCTGCGTGCCGGTGCGGCGGGCTTCCTGGTGAAGTCGACCCCGCCCGAGGACCTGATCGGCCTGGTGCGGGTGGCCGCGGACGGGCACACGGTGCTGTCGCCGGAGGCGGCGCGACGGCTCGTCGGGCTCCGTTCGGAGGAGGAGTCGAGCAGAGAGCAGGCGATTGCCTTGGTCGCCCAGCTCACCGAGCGGGAGACCGAGGTGCTCGCGCTGGTCGGGGAGGGCCTGTCCAACGCCCAGATCGCCGGCCGCCTCTACCTCTCCGAGGCCACCGTGAAGAGCTACGTGTCCCGCCTCCTGGTCAAGCTCGGCTGCGACAACCGGACCCAGGCAAGCCTCCTGGCCCACGCTGCCAACCTCCCAACAAACCCGGCCCCACCAGCCCCGCCGGCTTGACCGCACCCGCGGCGCCGACGGCGGCGGCCAACGCAAGGAGCCGAGCGCTGCCACCCGGTCCCGCCCGAGAGCGCGGCAAGCAGCCGCCGCCGAGCCGGTGACGCCCAGGCCCGGCGTCGGAGTCCTGCCGGTATCGGGGCGAGCCGGTGGGGATGGACTCCAGGCAGTGCCGAGCCAAGCGAACGCGGCCCGGGGATGAGGAACTCCGGGCAGGTGCCGGGGAGGCCGGTGGTGCCCGGCCTCAGGTTGGAACCCGGCGTACAGAGCGGAGCAGTAGCGGCCAGGCCAATGCGTGGGCTCCAGGCAGTGCCGAGCGAAGCGAAGGCGTGGCCGGCCGATGCGTAGGGCTCCAGGTTGCTGCCGAGCGAAGCGAAGGCCCAGCTACTGCACCTTCCACCAGGCCCAGGGAACGTGGGGGGTTCGGGGGGCTCGGCCCCCCGATGGGCAGAAGGGCCAGGGAAGGTGTCCCGGGAGGGACAACGAACATGGTCGGCGAGGTCGGCGCTGGTATCGGGGCGTCACAGCGCCGACCTCGCCCGCATTGGGGGGTATCCGGTGCTGGTCCTGATACGACCAGCTCGGACGCCTGCTGCGCATACTTGCGTATGTCGCGCGGCGTGTGACCTGCGGTCCGACGATGCGTACAAGGGCGACCACATGGCGAGACGAATCGGTTACGGTTCTGTCGGCTGGTTACGCGGCGCCACGTCGTGTGGGCGGGCTCGGGCGGTGCCGGTGCAGGTGGTGATGTGTGTCACGGCCTGGTGGCCGGCAGTGGCCGCGACGGCGGTGGCCGGGTGGTCGCGGTAAGTTGTGAGGCGGTTGCCTCGCACACATGCTCGTTTCCGAATGTAAGGAGTGGAGTCCAGATGGCTCAGTACTCGCTGCCGGACCTGCCGTACGACTACGGTGCGCTGGAGCCGCACATCTCCGGCCAAATCATGGAGTTGCACCACTCCAAGCACCATCAGACGTACGTCACCGGCACCAACACCGCTCTCGAGCAGATGGAAGAGGCGCGCGCGACCGAGAAGCTGCAGACCGTCAACCTGCTGCAGAAGAACCTGGCGTTCAACCTCGCCGGCCACGTGAACCACTCGGTGTTCTGGCCGAACATGTCGCCGGACGGCGGGGACAAGCCGGACGGTGACCTGGCGGGGGCGATCGACGAGTTCTTCGGGTCGTTCGAGGGCTTCCAGGCGCACTTCACCCAGACTGCGCTCGGCATCCAGGGCTCCGGCTGGTCGATCCTGGCGTGGGAGTCGCTCGGCCAGAAGCTGGTCATCGAGCAGCTGTACGACCACCAGGGCAACATGGCCGTCGGTACGGTGCCGTTGCTGATGCTCGACATGTGGGAGCACGCGTTCTACCTGCAGTACAAGAACGTGAAGCCGGACTACGTCAAGGCGTGGTGGAACGTGGTGAACTGGGCCGACGTGGCCCGTCGCTTCGCCGACGCCAAGACGAAGACGCAGGGTCTCATCACCCCCTGACCCCCACTTTCGCGACCGAGACGGCCGCTCGCCTACCGATGGCGGGCGGCCGTTCCGTGTCCCCGGCGACACGCGCAGCATGTGGGGGTGTGTGGCGCGGTTGCGCCCAAGATGTAGCGTGCTGCGAGTGAACTGCCTGGTGCCCCGCGCCCCTGGGTGCCAGGTGGTCAGCTGTCGGCCGTCGCGCCCGGGTGGGCGAGCACGGTGGCCGCGCAGGCGTGACCCTGCGCGCACGCCGCCGGTAGGCCGGCACGGGACAGGTACGCGGTGAGGAAGCCGGCCGCGAAGGCGTCACCCGCGCCGGTGAGGTCGCGGACGCCGCTGACCGGCGGTACGTCGACCCGTACAGGCGGCGCGCCGGGCGCCAGCACGGTGGTCGGACGGCTGCCGTCCTTCACCACGACGACGGTGTGCGGCAGGGCGGCGAGCCCCTGACCGGGCGCACCGTCCGCCGTCAGGTCGAGGAACGCCGCCTCCTCCGCGTTCGCGAACAGCAGGTTCGGGCGCAGGTCCGCGAGCCGGTCGCGGAACGCGTCCCTGCCGTACCGCCGCATGAGACCGGTGGACGACACGTCGACGGACGTCGTCGCGCCGCGGTCGCGCAAGGTGGCGAGAGCGTCCGCCGCGGTGCCGGCGACCGGCTCCGCGGTCAGCGAGTACGCGGTGACGTGCAGGTGCGCCAGGCCGTCGAGCCAGCTGGGGTCCAGGTCCGCGAGCAGCGCGCCCGCGGCCTGGTGGGGGAGCATGGTGCGCTCGCCGTGCTCGTCGACGAGCACCACCACGGTGCCCGTGCTGCCGCGCCGCTGCACCTTGACGTCGACGCCGTGCGCGGCGAGGTCGGCCACCACCCCCGTGCCGACGTGGTCGTCGCCGACGCAGCCGATGAACCGGGTCGGGTAGTGGCGGGCGGCGAACATCGCGACGTTCGCCGCGCTGCCGCCGCGGGTGCGGTGCATCTCGACGTCGGTGTCGGTCGCCTGCTGCAGTGGCTCGGCTAGCCACACCACGATGTCCTCGAGCAGGTCACCGAGTACGCCGAGCACGGCTACCCGGCTCGCAGCGCGGCGGCGATGGCGCCGCCGACGGCGACGTTGTTGCGGTAGACGGCGACGTTCACGTCCAGGCTCGCGCCCGCGGTCGCGCGCTGGATGTGGTCGAGCAGGAACGGGGTGATGTCGTGGCCGACCACCTGCTCCCGCTCGGCGGCCTGCCAGGCCTCGGCGACGAGCTGTTGGTGCCAGGCAGGGTCGAGCTGGTCGTCGGCCGGCACCGGGTTCGCCACCAGCACGGCGGCGTCCAGGCCGAGCGCGTCGCGCGCCGTGACCAGGTCGGCCGCCTCCGCCGGACCGTCGACGGAGTACTCGACCCGGTGACCGGAGTCGGCGACGTAGAACCCCGGGTAGCTGGTCGTGCGGTAACCGACGACGGGGATGTTCAGCGTCTCCATCCGCTCGAGCGTCGCCTGGATGTCGAGGATCGACTTGACGCCGGCGCTGACCACGAGGACCGGGGTGTGCGCGAGCGCCACCAGGTCCGCGGACTCGTCGAACGTCGTGCTCGCCCCGTGGTGCACGCCGCCGAGGCCGCCGGTGGCGAAGACCTTGATGCCGGCGCGGTGGGCGAGGAACGACGTCGCGGCGACGGTGGTGCCGCCGTTGTGCTTCCGCGCGGCCGCGATCGGCAGGTCGCGGGTGCTGACCTTCACCGCGTCGTCGCCGCCCGCGAGCCGTTCGATCTGGGCGTCGGTCAGCCCCACCGTGGGGGTGCCGTCGACGACGCCGATGGTCGCCGGCACCACACCCGCGTCGCGCAGCTGCTGCTCGGCCGCCCGCGCCACCTCGAGGTTGCGCGGCCTGGGCAGGCCGTGGGTGAAGATCGTGGACTCCAGTGCGACGGCGGGCGCGCCGGCAGCCACTGCCTCGCGCACCTCCTCCGACACGGTGATGGGCATCAGCTGGTTACCTCCGTTGCGGGACGTTGGACGGTACTGAGGAACAGCTCGCGGTAGCGGTCCCTGTCCACCGCTGTCGCCACGTCGATGGTGGCAGCCTCGCCGGCGTCGCCGTGCACCTCCCGCTCGCCAGGCAGGTTGCGCAGGTCGACGAGCGTCTGCCCCCGGCTGCGGCCGGGGGCGAGCTCCACCTCGACCGGGCAGTGCCTGGTGGTCAGGCCCGTGGGATCCGCGACGGCGCACACCGCGCCGGCGTCGCCGAGCAGGCCGCCACCGCCGTCCGGCACCCGCTCGTCTCGGCCGCCGCCGCGGCTGGCCTGGTGCAGCAGCAGGCCGCCGGCGAGCCGGACGCCCGGGTCGGTCGCCGCCTGCAGCTGCTCGGCGACCGCGACGGGCACGGCGACCTGGTAGAAGACGTCCAGCCCGTACATGGTCGTCGGCACGCCGGCGTCGAGTACGATCGCCGCCGCCTCCGGGTCGTGCCAGACGTTGAACTCCGCCGCCGGCGTGGCGTTGCCGTGCCCGACCGAGCCGCCCATGAACACCACCCGCTCGATGTTCGCCGTGACCTCAGGGTGGGTTCGTAGCAGCAGCGCCGCGTTGGTCATCGGGGCCAGCAGCACAAGCGTCACCGGGTTCGGCGCGCCGAGGATCGTACGGCGCAGCAGCTCGACGGCGGTCCCGTCCACCGGCCGGCGCTCGGTCGGCGCGCCGCCGAGGTCGGCCAGGCCGTCCGCGCCGTGCACGTACCTGGCGTCGCGGGCCGGCTGGACCAGCGGCTGCGTCGCGCCCGCGGCCACCGGGACGTCGCCCGCCCCGGCCGCGTCGAGGGTCACCAGCGTGTTGCGTACGACGGCGTCCAGCCCCGCGTTGCCCGCGACGCAGCTGACGGCGAGGAGCCGTAGTTCCGGGTGCCGCACGGCGAAGAGGAGCGCGAGCGCGTCGTCCACCCCGGTGTCCACGTCCAGGATGATGTCGGTCTTCATACGCTCACTCCGGGATGGTTCTGATGACGCGCAGCGCGAAGTTGTCGGTGCGGTAGAACCCCTCGGTGGTGAGCACCAGCGCGCCGGTGTCGGCGAAGCTGTCCTGGTTCGCGTGCAGCAGTGGGTGGCCGCGCCGCACCTCGAGCAGCTTGGCGATGTGGGCATCCGCCGTGGTGACGTCGTAGCGCGCGTCCATCCGTACGAGCCGCATCCCGGCGGTGCGGAACATGCCTGGCAGGTGCGCGTCGAGGGAACGCAGCGGCGCCGGGTCGAACGGGCGGCCGTGCAGCGTGACCGGCAGGTAGTCGTGCAGCACGACGGTGGGCACGGCGTCGATGGCGATGCAGCGCTCCACCAGCCACACCGGCACACCGGCCTCGACCCCGAGCTTCACCGTCACCGCCCCGGTCGCCTCGACCTCGGCGATGGCGACGTGCGCCAGCGAGGGCTTGTGCCCGGAGTCGCGGATGTGCTGCGGCAGCGAGCCGATGTCCGTGAGGTTCATGGCCTGCTCGGTGAACGCCCCTGCGGTGTCGTCGCCGGCGTCGGCCACGAACGTGCCTACGCCCCAGCGGCGGATGACCACGCCCTCCACCCAGAGCCGGCGCAGCGCCTCGCGTACGGTCACCCGGCTCACGCCGAGCGTGGTGGCCAGCTCCACCTCGGCCGGCAGTCGGTCGCCGACGGCGAACTCGTCGTCGATCAGCCGGCGCAGCTCCGTCACGGTCGCCGTGATCCTGCTGGTCTGCTTGCTGGGCGCCATCGACGGGTTACCAGGTACCGATGCCACACGCCTGCCGCGGCGTGTTCGGGTATCCGTCGAGCACGATGGCCTCCGTCAGGGCGTCGCGTAGTTCGCCACGCAGTGTTGCGTGCGCCGGGTCGGTCGCCAGGTTGTGCTGCTCGCCGGGGTCGGCGACGAGGTCGAACAGCTGCTCGCCACCGCCGCCGAGGAACACGCTGTACCTGTGCTGCCTGGTTCGGATCGTACGACACCAGCTGCGCGGTGACGCCTCCCAATGGTTGTTGTCACTGCGGACGTACACGGCGTCCCGCCACTTCGTTGGCTGCTAACCGCGGCACAGCGGCAGCAGTGACTGTCCCGGCAGCATCCCGATCCGCTCGGGCACGAGCGGCCGGCCGAGGTCCGGCCGCGGCAGTTCGGGCTCGGGCAGCCCGGCGAGTGCGTAGATGGTCGGCGCGACGTCGGTGAGGTCGACGAGCTCGGTCCTCGTGGTGCCCGCCATCGTGCCCGGGCCGCACACGACGAACGGGATCCTGATGCAGGAGTCGTAGTGGCGCTCCCACTTGCCGAGCAGCCCGTGGTCGTGCAGCAGCTCGCCGTGGTCGGAGGTGAAGACGATGTGGGCGTTCTCCAGCCGGCCGGCCTGCGCCAGGCCGTCGAGCAGCCGGCCGAGCTCGGCGTCGAGGTGCGCGAGGTCGGCGAAGTACATCCGCCTGTCGTGCCGCCAGCTGCGGTCCGCCCAGCTCGGCTCCGGGTAGCGGTCGAAGTACGCGGGTGTGTGGTCCGGCAGCCACTCGGCGCCGAGCGGTTCCGGGATGCGGTCGGTGGCGACCCGTGGCACGTACTCCGCGGGCGGCGCGAACGGGTTGTGCGGCTGTACGTAGCTGACGTGCGCGAACAGCGGTGTCTGCGCCGGCACCCCGGCGATGAACTCGAGTGCCCGGTCGGTGATCCAGGCGGACTGTGACACCTCGGCGGGGAACGGCAGCGGGTACGCCTCGCTGTCGGCCTCCGGGCAGTCGGCCGTCGCCCAGCGCACCGACTTGCGCGCGCGCTCGATCTCCGCACGTAGGTCGCGGTGGTCGGGCCCGTAGTCGTCGAGGCCGCGCAGCATGGTCATCCACACGGTGGCCTGCGCCGCCTGGTAGTGCTCCGGGTGCGTGCGCTCCACCCAGTCCAGCCACTCGCCGGTGCGCTGGTCCTCCGAGACGTGCACGACGTCGAAGCCGTACGCCGTGTAGTCGACGGGCTCGCCGGTGACCTGCGGCACGAGGTGCAGTTTGCCGAACGCACCCGTGCGCCAGCCGGCCTGCTGCAGCGCCCGCATGAACGTCGGCACCTGCGGGTCGAGTGCGTAGCCGCACTCGGTGACCCCGTGCCCGTGCGAGCTGAGCCCGGTGGCCACGGTCGCCCTGGCCGGGCTGCAGACCGGGTTGTTGGTGTACGCGTTGGCGAAGGTGACGCCGCGCTCCTGCAACCGGCGCAGGTTCGGTAGGTCGACGACGCCCTCGTGGGCGGCCTCCAGCCAGCGCGCGCCGAGCTGGTCGACCATCATCAGCAGGATGTCGGGTGCGGTGGGACTCCCCGTGCTCATGTTCTCCGTTCCGGGTCGGCTACCGGCAGGACCGCCTCGTCGGCTTGCGTCCAGCCGGTGATCTTCGCGGCGGCGGTGCAGATCAGGGTGATCACCGTCAGCCCGGCGATGTACGCGGAGATGGACCAGGTGGCACCGCCGCTGGCGGCGAGCAGCAGCGTGGCGACGGTAGGCATCAGTGCGCCGCCGAGTACGGTCGCGAACTGGAAGCCGATGGAGATGCCGCTGTACCTGTTGTTCGTCGCGAACAGCTCGGAGAAGAACGCGGCCTGGATGCCGTAGATCGCGCCGCCGACCGCACCCGCGATCGCGTTGCCGAGGAAGACCAGCGGGATCTCCTTGGTCTCGACGAGTGCGAAGAACACGAAGACCGCGGGGATGATCAACGCCGCGCACCAGCCGTACGCGCGTTTGCGTCCGATGCGGTCCGACAGCCAGCCACCGATCGGGGTCATCAGCAGGTACGTGATGCCGTTCGTCAGGTTCGCGGCGACCGCGATGGACCGCGGCAGGCCCAGCTGCGTCGAGGTGTACGAGATGGCGAAGACGCCGAGCATGAAACCGAACGCGGCGTCCGCGACGTGCAGGCCGGTCGCGACGGCGACGTTGCGCGGGTAGCGGCGGAGCGTGGCCAACAGCGGCATCCGGCTGCGGACGCCCTGGTGGCGTACGCGTTCGAACGCCGGCGACTCGGCGAGCCGCAGCCGGACGACCATGCCGACGCCGACGAGCGTGATGCTGAGCAGGAACGGGATGCGCCAGCCCCACGCGAGGAGCTGCTCCGTGCTGAGCACGCTGAGCAGGATCGTGACGGTGAGGCTGGCCATGATGATGCCGAAGCCGCTGCCGAGCTGCACCAGGCTGCCGTAGAAGCCGCGTTTGCGCGCGGGCGCGCTCTCCACCACCAGCGACACGGCACCGCCCCACTCGCCGCCGATGCCGAACCCCTGCGCGAACCTGAGGACGGTCAGCAGCAACGGCGCCCAGAATCCGATGGTCGCGTAGCTCGGCAGCAGCCCCATGAGGAACGTGGCCGTGCCCATGATGCCGAGCGTCAGCGCGAGCATCGGTTTGCGGCCAACCCGGTCACCGAAGTGCCCGAACACCAGCCCGCCGAGCGGCCGGGAGAAGAATCCGACCGCGAACGCGCCGAAGGTGAGCAGCGTGCCGACGGCGGGCGAGGAGGACGGGAAGAAGACCTGGTTGAAGGCGACCGCGGTCATCGTGCCGTAGATGATGAAGTCGTAGAACTCGATCGTGTTACCGACGACGGTGGCGACGACGAGCTTGGCAGTGGGGCGTTGCTCGTCCAGCGCGGCGGGCAGCTCCGAGGCGGCGGTCATGACAATCTCCCTGAAGGATCAGTCGTCTAGACCTCTGGTGTGAGCATGCGTGCCCGGTTGTCAACCCCGCCGTCGGTGTGTGGGTCAGGCGGTGCGGGCGGCGCCTAGGTAGAGCTGGGTGATGACGTCCTCGATGTCGGGTTCGGCTACGGAGAGGTCCACCAGGGGGTAGCGGGCGGCTATCTGCGCCACCAGGGGAGCGGCGCTCTCCGCTGCCGGGAACCGTAGCCATTGGCGTACGCCGTCCACGCGGGTTACCTGGGCGCCTACCACCTCGATCGGTGGTGCGGCTTCGGCCAGGTCGACGATCAGGGTGCGGTGCGTCTCGCCGATGTCGTGTAGGCCCGCCAGGTCACCGTCGTAGACCAGGCTGCCGTGGTCGACGACCATCACCCGCGAGCAGAGCTGCTCGATGTCGGTGAGGTCGTGCGTGGTCAGCACGATGGTGGTGCCGCGCTCGGTGTTGAGGTCGCGCAGGAACTCGCGCACCTTCACCTTGCTCACCACGTCCAGGCCGATGGTGGGCTCGTCCAGGTACAGCACCTCGGGGTCGTGCAGCAGCGCCGCGGTGATGTCACCGCGCATCCGCTGGCCGAGCGAGAGCTGGCGTACCGGTACGTCGAGCAACGGACCGAGCTCGAGCGCGTCGACGTACTTGCGCAGGTTGGCGTGGAACCTCTCGTCCGGCACCCGGTAGATCCGACGGAGCAGGCCGAAGCTGTCCCGCAGCGGTAGGTCCCACCACAGGGTGGTGCGCTGCCCGAAGACGACGCCGATCCGCCTGGTGAGCTGCACCCGCTGCTTCGCCGGGTCGATGCCGGCGACGGTCACCGTGCCGGTGCTTGGGACGAGGATGCCGGTGAGCATCTTGATGGTCGTCGACTTCCCCGCGCCGTTCGGCCCGATGTAGCCGACCACCTCGCCGCGGTCGATGGTGAACGACAGGCGGTCGACCGCGCGCACCACCTGCCTGCTGCGCCGCAGCCGGCCGACCTTGCGCCGTACGACGAAGCTGCGTTCCACCCCGTCGAGCCGGATCAGGGCATCGGACATGTCGCATCAACTCCCCGTGCTTCGGTAACTGCGGATGGCGGACCTCCAGGCGACCGCCGCGACCGCGGCGAGCGCGGCGGCGGCGACCGGCGAGGCGAACCTGAGCGCGTCCGGCAGGCCTGCCGGTGCCGGTCGGTCGAGCAGGTAGAGCACCGGCAGCCAGTTGACGAACGCCAGCGGCACGGTGAACGTGACCGCGCGCACCAGCTCCTTCCCGAAGATGGTCGGCGGGTACTGGGTCAGCGTGTTCCCGCCGTACGTGAACGCGTTCGACACCTCCGCGGCGTCCATGGCGACGAACTGGAACGCGGCGCCGAGGGTGAAGATGCCGCAGAAGATGACCGTGCCGCAGATCAGCATCATCGGCAGCAGCAGGACCTTGCCCGGCGTCCAGTCGATGTCCACGGCGACCATCGCCCAGCCGAAGACGGCAGCGGCCTGCGTGATGCGGCCGAGCCGGCGCAGCGCGAACCGGTCCGCCGCCACCTGTACGTACGGGGGGACCGGACGTACGAGCATCGCGTCGAGCGAGCCGTCCCTGATCCGGTGCCCGATCCGTTCGATGCCGCCGATGAGCAGGTCGGCGAGGCCGATCGCCATGCCGGACGCGCCGTACAACAGCGCCACCTCGGACAGCGCGAAGCCGCCGAGCTGCGGTGTGTGGCTGAACATGATCCAGATGGCGACGAAGTCCAGCCCGGTCGCCAGGAACTGGCCGGACGACATCAACAGGAAGCTCGTCCGGTACGCCATCGTCGACCTGACCCACATGCCGGCGATCAGGCCGTACGCCCGCAGCGCCAGGACGGGCGAGCTAGCCACCCTGCACCACCACCTTCCTGGTCGCCCGGGCGAGCGCGAGGCGTCCCGCGGCGAGCAGCAGCACCGCCCACACCGTCTGGAAGCCGAGTGCGGCGAGCACGTCGAGGCCGGTGTGGCGTTCCAGGAAGATGTCCGCGGGCACCTGGAGCAGCGCCGCCCACGGCAGTAGCTGGGCGACGTCGCCGAGCCAGCCGGGGAAGACGGTCAGCGGCAGCAGCATCCCGGAGAGGAAGATGCCGAGCGTGGCAGACAGCGCCTCCACGCCCTGCGAGTCCACCAGCCAGAAGCCGCTGAGCGCGACCAGGAACCTGATCGCGTAGCTCACCACCACCGCGAGCACGAGCGACAGCGCGAACGCCGGCCACACGACGGCTTCGACCGGCAGCCGGAACCCGAACACCATGGCGCCGAACAAGGCGGGCAGCAGGCCGCGGCCGAGCAGGCTGAACACGGCACGGCCGAGGTCGCCGGCGAGGAACCACAGCTGCAGGTCGACCGGCCGGTACAGGTCGATGGCGATGTCGCCGGTGCGTACCCGTTCGGCCAGCTCGCGCTGGAACGGGCCACCGAAGATCTCCGTGATCGCGAGCATGCCCTGGCCGAGCCAGACGTACGTGACGACGGCGGCGACGTCGTAGCCGCCGACGCCGGGACGCGCCTGCCAGAGCGCGAGGTAGGTGTAGGCGAGGATCACGCCGAACACCGTGTTGGTGAACACGCCTGCCGCGGTGGCAGCGCGGTAGGTCGCGTAACGCCGGAAGCTGCGCCAGGCGATGGCGGCGTACACCGGTCTCCTTCCTGCGTCCGGGCACGCACGTCGGTCCCCCTGGTCGCCGACCAGGGGGTGCTCGTGCGACGTATGGCCCCGACCCTGGGAAGGGGCGGGGGATGTGGCGACGACGTTACCGGAGAACGGGGCGTGCGGCCACCGGATCAGCTGCGGTGGCTGGCGTCGTGCACCTCGCCGACGAGCTCCTCCAGGATGTCCTCGAGCGCGACGACCCCCACGGTGCGGTCGCCCACGACGACCCGGCCGAGATGCGCTCCCTCCGCCTGCAGCGCTGCACACGCCTGCAGCAGCGGGGTGTCCCTGTCCACGGTGACCAGGCGGCGGATCATCGTCGACGGCAGCGGGGCGTCCATCTCCGCGACGTCGAGCATGTCCTTCACGTGGAAGAACCCGATCAGCTGGTCAGGGGCGCTCGCGCTGCTTACGGGGAACCTGGAGAAGCCGGTCTCCGCGGCTACCTTCTCCAGGTCGCGCCTCGTGGTGCCCTCCGGCACCGTCACCAGGCGGGTCATCGGCACGGTCACCTCGAGGCTGGTGCGCCGCTCGAGCGCGAGCGCCCGCTCGAGCAGCCGTTCCTCGTCCGGCTGGATGAACCCGTGAGCGACCGACTCGGTGATCACGTGGCGCAGCTCGGTGGTGGTGTACGCGGTGGAGATCTCCTCTTTCGGCTCCACCCGGAACAGCCGCAGGATGAGGTTCGCGACGCCGTTCACGAACCGCACCACCGGGCCGGTGAGGCGCACCCAGGCCGCCATCGGCGGGCCGAGGGTGAGCGCCGCCCGTACGGGACCGGCCAGCGAGAGGTTCTTCGGCACCATCTCGCCGAGCACCATGTGTGCGTACGACACCAGGGCGAGCGCGGTGACTAGCGCGATCGGGTGCACGGCGGCCTCCGGCAGGCCGACGGCGTGCACGACGCGTTCGAGCTGGTGCGCGATAGCCGGCTCGGCCGCGGCGCCGAGAGCGAGCGAGCACAGCGCGATGCCCAGCTGGGAGGCGGCGAGCATGGTGGGCAGCTGCCGGATCTGCTGCTGTGCCATCCGGGCCGTCCTGCTCCCTGCATCGGCCATCGGCTGGAGCTGATCGGCGCGCACGGAGATCAGCGCGAACTGCCCGGCGACGAAGAACGCGTTCGCCGCGAGCAGCAGGATGGTCACCAGGATCATCATGGCGCGGGCTCCGCGGCGTCGCCGTCCTCGTCACCGGCACGGGCCGGCGGGTGCACGCTGAGCCGGTCGATTCGGCGGCCGTCCATCTCCGTCACGGTGAGCGTCCAGCCCGCGGTCGTGACGGTGTCGCCGACCGACGGCAGCTGCCCGACGGCGGCGAGCACCAGCCCGGCGACCGTGTCGTACGAGCCGTCCGGCGGCCGGGGGCCGATCCGCTCGGCGAGCTCGTCCGGGCGGAGCAGGCCGGAGACCGACCAGCTCCCGTCCGGCTGCCGCACGGCCTCCGGCTGCTCCTTCTCGTCGTACTCGTCGCGGACCGCGCCGACCAGCTCCTCGAGCAGGTCCTCCAGCGTGACGATCCCCGCGGTGCCCGAGTACTCGTCGATCACGATGGCCAGCTGCAGGCCGCGGCGGCGCAGGGTGAGCAGCAGGTCGTCACAGGGCAGCGACTCTGGCACCCGAACGGGCGGGCGCATCAGCAGCCGGACGGGGGTCTCCGCACGCCGTTCCGGCTTCACGCCGAACGCGTGCTTGACGTGCACGGCGCCGATGATCTCGTCCTGGTTGCCGGCGTGCACGGGGAACCTGGAGTGCCCGGTGGTACGTGCCAGCTCGAGCAGGTCGGCGACGGTGTCGTCGGCGCGCAGCGAGGACATCCGCACCCGCGGGGTGAGCACGTCGCCCGCCGTCAGCGAGCCGAACCCGAGCGAGCGGCGCAGCAGCGTGGCGACGTCGGCGGGCAGGGCGCCCTGCTGCGCCGAGCTGGCGATCAGCGAGCTGAGCTCGGCCGGGGTGCGCGCGGAGCGTAGCTCCTGCTGCGGCTCCGCGCCGACCAGCCGGACGATCGAGTTCGCCGTCCCGTTGAACAGCGCGATCGCGGGCCGGCCGACGGCGGTGAACGCGCTCTGCAGCGGTGCGATGGCCAGCGCCGTCCCCATCGGCCTGGCGATGGCGAGGTTCTGCGGCACCAGCTCGCCGAGCAGCATCTGCAGGAACGTCGCGACGAACAGCGCGAACACGACGCCGATGCCCGTGGTGACGGCCGTTGGTACGGGGAGTGGGTGGAGCAGCGGGTCGAGGACGCTGCGGAACAGCGGCTCGGCGACGAAGCCGACCAGCAGCGAGGCGATGGTGATGCCGAACTGGGCACCGGAGAGTTGGAGCGCGAGCTTACGTACCGCGGCGAGCGTGACGCGGGCCCGTCGGCCGCCTCCGGCGGCGACCTGTTCCAGCCGCGCCCGATCCACCGAGGTGAGCGAGAACTCCGCTGCGACGAAGAGCGCGTTGGCGGCGAGCAGCGCGACGAAGACGAGCCAGCCGAGAGGTCCGGTCATTGCCGTTCGTCACTCCCGGGCAATGGCTGGACCCAGCGGGGTCTTCGGCGGCGGGGACGTTTTCGGCCACGGCGGTCCATGCCGTGACAGTGTTCCACTTCCCCCGCCCGGGTGTCGTGCGGACCCCGGTGACTGGCGTAGCGGTCACGGTACGGCGACGTACCGTGCGGTGTTGCGGGGGAGGGTCAGGCGGTGCGGGTGCAGCGGCGGCGGCGGTGGTGCTCGTGCGCGAGGGCGGCCGCGTAACCGTGGTGCAGCCCGTGCTCGTCGCGCAGCCAGTTGGCCTGTTCTTCGAGTCGCAGGAAGGTCGGTCCTTCGTCTATCGCGTCCAACCACTCTCGGAGTTCTTTACCCGTTGTCCGTGGAATCCGCTCAAGTAGATTCTGGTGGGTCTCCGGCGAGTGGTTCAGGGACATGGCAGCCTCCCGATGCGCGGCTCTTTTGGAGAGGGTGCCTCACCAGACGGCCGGAGGCAAGACTTTGTCACATGTAGATAACCTTCCGGCGTGGTCGAGAGCGAGCGGGCCGGCGTGTCGGCGTTGGCGGCGGAGATCGACCGGGTGGCTCGCCGGTTGCGCGGCCTGAGCCAGGCCCGGTTGCGGCAGCCGCTGCCGCCGTACGGCACCGTCGCGGACGCCGGTCACCGGCTGGCGCAGCTGCTCGCCGACGCCGCCCTCGGGGTGGAGCACCGCGCCGACGCCCACCCGGCGTCCCGTCCCGTGCCGCGGCTACGCGACACCGCGGTCGCCGACCAGGTCGCGGTCACCGGCCACGACCTGCTCGCGGCCCTGGCCGACCTGCCCGCGGACACCCAGGTGTGGCACGAGGAACGCCAGCTGCCGGCAGCGGACCTGGTGGCCGCCACGCACGCCACCACCCGCGCGATCAAGCTCGCGATCGACTAGCCGGTGCTCAGCGGCGGTGGCGCAGGGCGGCGCCTGTGGCTCAGCGGCGGAGCAGGCGGCGGTGGCGCAGGGCGGCGAACCGGCCGCGGGGGCCGCGGTCCTTGCCGGCCACCTCGCCGCGCATGACCTCTGCGCCCGGGTTGCGGGCTGCCTCGAAGGCGGCGTCGCGCAGCGGGAGGACGCCGACCGGGAGGTCGCGGCCGTCGTCGAGGTCGAGGGCGGCTGCCGCGGACGGCAGCAGGGCGGCCGCCGCGGCGGCGTAGCCGATCGAGGACGGGTGGAACCGGTCCGGCCCGAACATCTCCGACGGGCGCTCGGCGAACTGCGGGCCGAGCAGGTCGCCGAGCGACACGGTACGGGCGCCGACCTCGACCGTCGCCACGGTCTGTGCCTCCGCCAGCCGCCGGCCCATCGCTGCCGCTACCGCACGTAGCGGCTGCGGGAACGGGCGGATGGTGCCGAGGTCCGGGCAGGTGCCGACGACGACCGCCGTGCCGAGCCCGCGCAGCCGCTCGACCGCCGCCCGCAGGTACGGGACGGCCTGGTTCGGGCTGCGCAGGTGCGTGACGTCGTTGACGCCGATGATGATCATCGCGATGTCCGGCCGCGGCAGCTCTTCGAACGCCACGTCGAGCTGGCCGTCGAGGTGCTCGGAACGCGCACCGACGGCCGCGGCGTTGTGCAGCCGCACCGGGCGTCGCGCGAGCGCGGACAGCCCGACGGCGAGCTGGGCGCCCGGCGTCTCCGCCGGCACCGTCGCCCCCAGGCCGGCAGCCGCGGAGTCGCCGAGCACGAGCAGGGAGAGGGCGCGCGTGTCCGCGGGGACGTCAGGCGCGGCGTAGACGCCGCCGGCCTCGGGCGGCTCGGACCGCGGCGGTCCCACCGTCCGGCGCGCGAGGAGCCCCTCGAGCGCGAGGACGCCCAACGTCGACAACCCGAGGATGCCGACGCCGCTTCCACCGTAGGCCACCGCGGTGGCCAACCTCCTTGCCATGCTCACCTCAGACTCCCCGAGCCCTCTGCTCCCTGTCGGCACGCGTTGCTTCACCTGCAAACGTAGTTCGGTAGCTGCGCACCTTGTTACGGCACGCGCAAACTGCGGCTGTTGCACCCGAAATGCTGCCGTCCGTTCACGTCGCGTACGCCCCGCAGTACACGCGTGGTGGCGGCTGCTGCTCACGGTAGTGAGCGGGCGGGCCAGCGACAGTGGGGCTGCTACCCGACCGGGGGTGGGGCGCGCCCTACCCTTCTCTGATGGACACGTACGAGAACGTGGCTGATCTGGTCGGAAACACTCCGCTGGTGCGCCTGAACACTGTGACAGCCGGCCTGCCCTGCCGGGTCTACGCCAAGGTCGAGTACTTCAACCCCGGTGGGTCGGTGAAGGACCGCATCGCGCTGCGGATGGTCGAGGAGGCCGAGCTCAGCGGCGAGCTGAAGCCCGGCGGCACCATCGTGGAGCCGACGTCGGGTAACACCGGGGTCGGCCTCGCCATCGTCGCGCAGGCGCGCGGCTACGAGTGCGTGTTCGTCTGCCCGGACAAGGTCTCCAACGACAAGATCGACGTGCTGCGCGCCTACGGCGCGGAGGTCGTCGTCTGCCCCACCGCGGTGGAGCCGGACCACCCGGACTCGTACTACAGCGTCTCCGACCGGCTGACGCGCGAGCGCTCGGGCGCCTGGAAGCCCGACCAGTACTCCAACCCGGCGAACCCGCTCTCGCACTACGAGTCCACCGGCCCAGAACTGTGGCGGCAGACCGACGGCGGCATCACCCACTTCGTCGCGGGCATCGGCACCGGCGGCACGATCAGCGGCACCGGCAAGTACCTGAAGGAGGTGTCGGTCGGCGCGGTGCAGGTGGTCGGCGCGGACCCCGAGGGCTCGGTCTACTCCGGCGGCTCGGGCCGGCCGTACCTCGTCGAGGGCGTCGGTGAGGACTTCTGGCCCACCACGTACGACCGGGAGGTCTGCGACCGCATCGTCGCGGTGACCGACAAGGACTCGTTCACCATGACCCGCAGGCTCGCCAAGGAGGAGGCGTTGCTGGTCGGCGGTTCGTGCGGCATGGCGGTGTCGGCCGCGCTGACCGTCGCACGCGACTGCCGGCCCGAGGACATCGTGGTCGTCCTGCTCCCCGACGGTGGCCGCGGCTACCTGTCGAAGGTCTTCAACGACGAGTGGATGGCGCGGTACGGCTTCGCCGAGGCCGGCGACGACACCACGGTAGGCGCCGTGCTGCGGGGCAAGGGCGGCAGGCTGCCCGAGCTGGTGCACGCCCACCCCAACGACACCGTACGGGAGGCGGTGGACATCCTCCGCGAGTACGCGGTGTCGCAGATGCCGGTGGTGAAGGCCGAACCACCGGTGATGGCGGCCGAGATCGTCGGCTCGGTGCTCGAGCGGCAGCTGCTCGAGGAGCTGTTCAACGGCCGCGCCCGGCTGGCCGACCGGGTCGAGGACCACATGGCCGCGCCGCTGCCCATCCTCGGGGCCCGGCAGCCGGTCTCGGCGGCGCTTTCCGCGCTGGAGAGCTCGGACGCCGTAGTCGTGATCGAGGACGGCAAGCCGGTGGGCGTGGTGACCCGCCAGGACGTGCTCGGGTTCCTCGCTACCGGGTGACCGTACGGCGGTACGCGCGGTGCGCCGCCGCCGCGCTGAACCAGCCGCTGGTCGGCCGCAGCCACAGCAGGACGACGGCCACCGCGTCCAGCACCGCCGTGGCGACGGTGAGCAGGAGCGCCAGCATGCCCAACACGTCGTAGAACGTCGGGGCGAGCGCGAACCGCAGGACGATCCGGCCGCCGCCGAGGTTCGCGACGGTCTTCACGGCGAGCACCACGGTCAGTGTGATGCGCGCCCAGTCCCAGCCGTGGAGCGTCATGACGGCGAACGGCAGGCAGCCGGCCGTCCAGAACACCGTCCATACGACGGCCGCGTACACGACGCCGAGCTGGAGCAGGTCGCGGAACGGTTCATCGACGCCGGTCAACAGGTGGTCCATCCGCATCGCGAGCAGGACGACGCCGGCGGCGCTGACCGCCAGGCTGCCGAACACGAGGACGATGGCGATTACCAGGCTGCGCGGTCGCCGACCCGGCGAGCCCGTCGGCGGCACGGGTGCCGGCTGCGCGGCGACGTGCGGCACCACGTAGATCGGCTGGTACCTGGGCGGCTCCACAGCCGGCCTAGCCGAAGTACTGCGGAGGAGGCGGTGGCGTGGCCACCGGCGGCCGGGCGCGCTGTGCCTTGCGGTACGCGGTCTTGTCGGCGTACCAGGCCCGTGCGGGGCCGACCCAGAGCAGGACGATCACCACCAGGCCGAGTGCCTGCCCGGGGAGGGTGAAGACCAGCTGGGCCGTCGCCAGCACACCGCGGACGTACTGGACGACGATCAGCGGCAGCTGGATGACGTCGAACCCGAGGAAGAAGGTCAGGACGATGCGCGCCCAGTTCCTGCCCTGGGCGGCCTTCACGATGAACAGGATCCACACCGCGCCCCAGACCAGCGAGATGCCGATGCCGACGGTGAGCACGATGCTCTTCAGCCGGTTGATCGTGGCCGGGTCGAACTGGGCGAGCTCCGGACGCGCGAGCATCCGGTCGATCCCCTCGGAGAGGAACAGCAGCGACGTGGCGGCGAGTGCTACCCGGGCGAACAGCATGGCGATCGCGATGCCCACCGGCAGCGGTGCCGGGCCGGGGTCGGGCACCGGCGAAGGCACGCTCGCGGCAGGGAAGTAGGGGCCGGATCCCGAGCCCGACCCGGGCCGCGGGCCGGACGGGTTGTCGCTCGGGTGCCACGGTGGCTGCGGTGGATACGTCATCCAACCCCCAACGGTGAACCGGCGAAGCCGCAGTCTGACACAGCTCTACGCTACTGCCGCCGCGGCGTTGTGGCCCTGCGCGTAGGCTCGGTGAGGTGAGCCACTACGGATTCCAGACCCGAGCCATCCACGCCGGCCAGCAGGCCGATCCGCAGACCGGGGCGGTGGTGCCGCCGATCTACCAGGTGTCTACGTACAAGCAGGACACCGTCGGTGACACCCGGGCCGGCTACGACTACAGCCGTGCCGGCAACCCGACCCGTACCGCGCTCGAGGAGTGCCTCGCGTCGCTGGAGGGCGGCGCGCGCGGCCTGGCGTTCGCGTCCGGGCTCGCCGCCGAGGACACCCTGCTGCGAACGGTCTGCAAGCCCGGCGACCATGTGGTGATCCCCGACGACGCGTACGGCGGCACGTACCGGTTGTTCGCGAACGTGCTGGAGCGCTGGGGGCTGGCGGCCACGCCGGCCAGCCTGACCGACCTCGCGGCGGTACGCGACGCGGTGCGGCCGGGCAGCACAAAGGTGATCTGGGTGGAGACCCCGACCAACCCGCTGCTCGGCATCGCGGACATCGCCGCTCTTGGCGGTGTCGCGCGCGAGGCCGGCGCGCTGCTCGTCGTGGACAACACGTTCGCGTCGCCGTACCTGCAGACGCCGCTCGGCCTCGGTGCCGACGTGGTGGTGCACTCGACGACGAAGTACCTCGGCGGGCACTCCGACGTGGTGGGCGGCGCGCTCGTCTGCGCCGACGCCGACCTGGGGGAGCGGTTGGCGTTCCACCAGAAGTCGATGGGCGCCGTGGCCGGGCCGTTCGACGCCTGGCTGGCGCTGCGCGGCGTGCGGACGCTCGGCGTGCGGATGGACAGGCACTGCGACAACGCCGAGCGCGTCGTCGACCTGCTCGCCGCGCACCCGAAGGTCGCGGACGTGCTCTACCCGGGGCTGCCCGACCACCCGGGCCACGAGGTCGCCGCGAAGCAGATGCAGCGGTTCGGCGGCATGGTGTCGTTCCGGCTCGCCGGCGGCATGGCGGAGGCGGTACGGGTGTGCGAGCGGGCCGAGGTGTTCACCCTCGCCGAGTCGCTCGGCGGGGTGGAGTCGCTGATCGAGCACCCGGGCAAGATGACGCACGCGTCCGCGGCCGGGTCCGCCCTCGAGGTGCCGGACGACCTGGTGCGGCTGTCCGTCGGCATCGAGACCGTCGACGACCTGCTCGCCGACCTGACCGCCGCGCTCGGCTGAGCCGCCGGGTCAGGCGCCCGGCTGCCAGACCATGAAGACCAGGATCACCAGCCACAGCAGCGCGATGACCCCGGAGAAGGCGGCGATCCGCGCGGGCTGCACGCCGCTGTCCGCCGTGCGCTCGACGGCGGTCTTGCCGCTTTCCGTCGTGCGCTCGACGGCCGTCTTGCCGTCCTCCGCCTCGTCGGTGGTGGCCTCGCCTGCCGCCGGCTCGACGGCGGGTGCCTCGGCGGCGGTGAGCACCTTGAGGGCGGTGGACTGGTCGCGCTGGACCATGGCGAAGAGCAACGCGAACGCGACGATGAACAGGGTCATCGAGACGGTCAGCCAGGGCTCGGCGAGCCGGTCCCTGCCCAGCGCGAGCCCGGTGATGAACACGAGCAGCGTGAGGATGCCGAAGATCCTCGTGGTCCGTAGCAGGAAGCGTACGACGGCAGGCTCACCCTGCCTGATGTAGCGCGGCGTGAACGAGGTAGCGACGGTCACCGGCCCGACACAGAAGATCGCCGCCGCGACGTGCAGCCAGAGCAACAGGTTGTCCACAAACACCCGGGTCGCCTCCAAGTGACCGCGTCGTCCACGATGAGACACACACGGTAGCGACCTCGGGCGTCTTGTTGGTGGACGCCCCGCGGGTCGGCCGCGTCTCAGCGCGGGCGGTTCCCGGTGTCGCGGCTCGCCTCGCCGCGGTCGTCGCGCCGCTGCTGCCGGGACGGATGATCTTGGTGCCGGTGTTCGAGGCGCCCTCGTTGTAGTTGTCGCGGGCGGCGGCCATCAGCTTGGCGAGCGCGTTCGCGCCCCGCTGCTCGTCCGGGGACGGCGGTTGGCGGTCCGTTGTCATGGCCGGAGTCCACGTGCCGGACGCGGCCCGCGGGGCGTGTTGCGCGGTGCGGAAGAATCCTCCTGACAGGGAGGTCCGCATGATCATCGTCGGTGGTGAGGCACTCATCGACCTGGTACCCGAGCCGCAGCCGCGGAGCTGGCAGGCGCTACCTGGCGGCGGCCCGTGCAACACGGCCGTCGCGCTCGCCCGTCTCGGCCATCCGGCCAGCTTCCTCGGCCGGCTCTCGCGGGACGCGTTCGGCGCGGAGATCCGCGGTCAGCTCGCCGACTCCGGCGTGGCCCTCGACCAGGTGGTCTGGGCGGACGAGCCGGCCACGCTCGCGGTGGTATCGATGGCCGACGACGGGTCCGCGACGTACGGCTTCTACGTCGTAGGCACCAGTGACTTCAGCTGGCGGCCGGCGGAGCAACCGGTGCTGCCGGCGGCCTGCCAGGCGGTACACGTCGGTTCGCTGGCCGCGGTGCTCGAGCCGGCGGCGACCGTGTTCCGGTACCTGGTCGACTCCGCCGGGTCCGGTGTCGTGCGGTCGTTCGACCCGAACGTGCGCCCCGCACTCGACGTGCCGCGCGAGGAGTACCGTGCGCACGTCGAGCGGTGGGTGGCGAACAGCGACGTCGTACGTACCAGCGACGAGGACCTGACCTGGCTCTACCCGGACGAGCCGCCGCTGGCCGCCGCACACCGGTGGCGGCAGGCCGGGCCCGCGGTCGTGGTGGTCAGCCGCGGCGCCGCGGGCGTCACCGGCGTCGTGGCGGACGCTGAGGTCGAGGTGCCCGCAGGCGACGTGGTCGTCGCGGACACCGTCGGCGCAGGCGACTCGTTCACCGCCGGTCTGCTCGCCGCGTTCGCCGAGCGCGGGGTGCTCGAGCGCGACGCGCTGGCCGCGCTCGGTGAGGCGGAGCTGGCCCGCTGCCTGCGGTTCGCCGCGGACGTCGCGGCGGTGACCTGCAGCCGGCCGGGCGCCGACCCGCCGTGGCGCACGGAGCTGGCGGCGACCGTCGCGGAGCTGGAGGCCGACCGTGGGTGACAACCGACCGGTACTCGCCATCGACGTCGGTGGCACGAAGCTCGCCGCGGGCGTGGTCGACAGGCGCGGCCGGCTGGTGGTCTCCGCCAGGAAGCCGACGCCGCAGGGCCGGCGCGTCACGGCGGACACCATCTGGCGCACCCTCGGCACGCTCGTCGAAGAGGTGCTCGACGAGTACGGGCGGCGGCCGAACTTCGCCGGGGTCGGCGTCGGGTGCAGCGGGCCGATGACCTGGCCGGCGGGTGAGGTGTCGCCGCTGAACATCCCGGCCTGGCGCGACTTCCCGTTGCGCAAGCTGATCGCGGAGCGGTTCCCCCGCGCCGCCGTGCGGCTGCACAACGACGCCGTGACGATGGCCGTCGGCGAGCACTGGCGCGGTGCCGGGCAAGGCGTCACCGAAATGCTGGGCATCGTCGTCTCCACCGGCGTCGGTGGCGGCATGATCCTCGGCGGCGAGCTGGTCGACGGTGCAAGTGGCAACGCCGGCCACGTCGGGCACATCGTCGTCGACCCGCAGGGGCCCGACTGCCCGTGCGGTGGCCGCGGCTGCCTGGAGGCGGTCGCCGCCGGACCCGCGCTGGTGCGGTGGGCGCAGGAACGCGACTGGCGTGCCGGGCAGCGACGGCGCCCGACGGCACGCGACCTCTCCACCGACGCCGCCCGCGGCCACGAGGTGGCCACGGCGGCGCTACGCCGCGGCGGCGAGGCGCTCGGCGTCGCCGTCGCGTCGGCGACCGCGCTCTGCGACTTCGAGGTCGTGGCCGTCGGCGGCGGGCTCGCCCAGGCCGGGCCGCTGCTCTTCGGCCCCGCGGAGGAGGCCTTCCGCAGCCATGCCGGGATGGACTTCACCCAGAAGGTGCGCATCGTGCCCGCGGCGCTCGGCCAGCAGGCCGGGCTCGTCGGCGCCGCCGGCCTGGTACTGGCCGGCAACACGTACTGGAACTCGGGCTGACACGCGTCAGCTCGTCAGCCGATCAGGAAGTCTTCGAGCACGGGTGCGAGGACGTCTGGCGGCACGGCATGCTCCTCGCCCTCGAGCACGCGGAGCTCGCCCTGCGGCACGCCGTCCGCGATGTGTCTGCTCACATCGAGCATCCAGTCGTACCCCGTGCCGCAGAGCACGAGGGTGGGGCCGACACGTCACCGAGCAGCTCGGCCGGAACCGTGCCCTCTCGGCTGGCGTCGCCCATCACCGCGGCGGCGGCTCCGGCCTCGTCGAGAAGCGCGTGTAGATGCTCGATCTCACGTTCGACCGCATAGGGCAGGGTGTCCTCGCTTTCACCGCGGCCCCGGCGGTCGTAGTTGAGGACCGTGCAGCTCTGTGCCAGCCGTTCGGCGGTCGGGCCGGTCACCGACCGGTCGCACAGCTGTCCGCCCACCACGACCAACGGCATCCCCTCGCCCAGCCGGTCGAAGGCGATACGGGTCCCATCTGCTGACGTCACGCTGTTCATCGGCCACCCCCTTCCGTCAGTAGTACTGACCCGCGTGGGTGGCGGAACTGATCGCTAGCCGTCGACCTGGCGGATGAGGCCCTCCTGGGCGACGGTGGCCACCAGGGTGCCGTCCAGGTGGAACAGCCGGCCGAGGGAGAGCCCGCGCGCGCTGCCGGCCGACGGCGAGTGCTGGTCGTACAGCAGCCACTCGTCCGCGCGGAACGGCCGGTGGAACCAGATCGCGTGGTCAAGCGACGCGGTCTGCAGGCCCTCGCTGCCGATGATCAGCTGGTGCGGGACGAGCGACGCCGCGAGCAGCGAGAGGTCACTGGCGTACGTCAGCACGCACGCGTGCAGCCGCGGGTCGTCCGGCAGCCGGCCCGCGGCCTTCATCCATACCCGGGCAAGCGCCGGCTGGTCGGGATCGTGCAGCGCGCCGCCCGGCCGGGAGTCGCCGGCGTACCGCACGTCGAGTGCCGCCCAGTCGCGTTCGTACCGCGCGGCGGAGCGACCGGTGAACTTGGCCACCACCTCGCTCAGCTGCGGCGCGGTCTCCGGCGGGTCGACGTCCGGCATCACGTCCTGGTGGTCCAGGCCGCTCTCCGGCCGCTGGAACGACGCAGTGAGGTAGAAGATCACCCGGCCGTGCTGCCTGGCCACCACCCGCCGCGAGCTGAACGAGCCGCCGTCCCTGATCCGCTCCACGTCGTACACGATCGGCACCTGGGTGTCGCCGGGGCGGAGGAAGTAGCAGTGCAGGGAGTGCACGTGCCGGTCGTCGGCCACGGTCCTGATGCCGGCGGCGAGCGCCTGCCCGGCCACCTGCCCGCCGAAGACCCGCTGCAGGTCCGTCTCCGGCTGCATGCCCCGGTACAGGCCCTCCTCGATCTCCTCCAGGTCGAGCAGACCCACGAGCTCTTCCACCGAACGCGGCATCCGCATCCTCCTATTGGGACAGTTGCGCGGGTCCAAGGTACCGGGCGGCACTGCCTGCTGCGGTCGGCTGTCGGCGGCGGGGCGTAACCTGCGGTCGACGTACACGCCGAAGGAGGTCTCCCTGTGGCCGGTATCGCCCGCTTCAGTCTGGTTGCGCTCGACACCACGGATCCCGACGGGCTCGCGCGGTTCTACGCCGACATCACCGGGTGGCAGGTCGACCCGGAGTCGAAGGCGGACTGGGTGGAGCTGCAGTCGGACGCCGGCGCCACCATCGCTTTCCAGCTGGCCCCCGACCATGTCCCGCCGCAGTGGCCGAGCGGTAAGCACCCGCAGCAGCTGCACCTCGACTTCGACGTCGACGACCTGGACGCGGGGGAGACGGCGGTGCTCGCCGTCGGCGCGCGCAAGACCGACGTCCAGCCCGGCACGACGTTCCGGGTGTACCTCGACCCGGCGGGGCACCCCTTCTGCCTCGTCCAGGCCTGACCCGTGGCCACCTCCACCCCGGACCGCGCCGCTCTCGTCACCGGCGGCTCAGGCGGTATCGGCCGGGCCGTGGCGCAGCGGCTCGCGGCGGACGGGCTGGCCGTCGCCGTGCACTACGCCGGCAACGAGGCCAGCGCCGCCGAGACGGTCGCGACGATCACCGCGGCCGGCGGCAGCGCCATCGCCGTCTGCGGCGACGTCGCCGACGAAGGTGACATGAGTGCGGCGTTCGACGCGGTCGAGTCCGCGTTCGGCGGCGTCGACGTGGTCGTGAACACGGCCGGGCTCATGATCCTCGCGCCGATCGCGACGCTGGACCTCGACGACCTCGACCGGATGCACCGCACGAACATCCGCGGCACGTTCGTCGTCGCGCAGCAGGCGGCCAGGCGGGTGCGCGCGGGCGGGGCGATCGTGAACTTCTCCACCTCGGTCACCCGCACGCAGTTCCCGACGTACGGCGGCTACGTCGCGAGCAAGGCGGCCGTGGACGGCATGACGCTCATCCTCGCCCGCGAGCTGCGGGGCAAGGACATCACCGTGAACGCGGTCGCGCCGGGGCCCACCGCTACCCGGTTGTTCCTCGACGGCAAGGATCAGCAGACCGTCGACAACCTGGCGAACGCCGTGCCGCTCGAGCGCCTCGGCCGGCCCGAGGACATCGCCGCGGCGGTGTCGTTCCTCGCCGGTCCGGCCCGGTGGGTCAACGGTCAGGTGATCTACGCCAACGGCGGCCTCGCCTGACGTCGACGAGCCGGTCGCGGGAGTACGGGTCGGCCAGTACTGGGCGCTGCTGTGCCCGGCGGGAGCAGCCGGCGAACACCTCGCCGCGGCGTGGAGACGGCTCGGCGAGCCGCTGCTGCACGGCCGGCGTGACCACGGCACCGGGGGCTCGCCGTCACCGTCCCTGCTGCCGCGCTGCCGGGGTCGCGGTGACGACGCGGAGCTTGGCGATCCGGCGGCCCTGCACTGCGCTGACGACCAGCCGCGCGTGGTCCACCTGGACGGACTCGCCCACCTGCGGGAGGTAGCCGAGCTGGGCGATGACGAAGCCGGCGACCGTCTCGTACGGCCCGTCCGGGATGCGGATGCCGGTGGTGTCGGAGAAGTCCTCGAGGTTCAGCAGGCCGTCGACCTCGATGTCGCCGCCGGCGAGCTGGGTCGCCGCGTCCTCCTCCCGGTCGTACTCGTCGCGGATGTCCCCGACGAGGACCTCGATCAGGTCCTCCAGGGTGACGATGCCGGCCGTGCCGCCGTACTCGTCGACGACCACGGCGACGTGTGCGCCCCCACGGCGCATCCGCGACAGGGTGGGGAGGACCTTCGCGCTCCACGGCAGCAACACGATCTCGCGGACCAGGTCGCCGACGGTCGTCGCCCGGGTGTTCGCATCCCGGTCGAAGAGGTCGCGTACGTGCACGAAGCCGGCGACGTCGTCGGCGGAGCCGCGGATGACGGGGTAGCGCGACCGCTGGCGGCCGCGGGCGAACGCGACCGCGTCGGGCAGCGGGTCGTCGGCGTCCAGGAAGTCGACCTCGGTGCGCGGCACCATCACCTCACGCACCTGGCGGTCGACCGCGCGGAACACTTCCGTCACGATGTGGCGTTCCTCCGTGCCGAGCGTCTCGTGCCCGGACACCACCTCGCGCAGCTCCTGCTCGGACATCTCCTCGCGCTGCGCGTTCGGGTCGCCGCCGAGCACGCGGACGACCACGTCGGTGGACTTGGACAGCAGCCAGATCACCGGGCGCAGCACCACCGCGATCCGGTCGACGAGCGGCGCGAGGGCGAGCGCGAAGCCCTCGGCGCGCTGCAGGGCGAGGCGCTTCGCGGCGAGCTCGCCGAGCACGATCGAGACGTACGAGATGGCGATGGTGACCAGCACCAGGGCGGCGGTGTTGGCGACGGCCTCGGTGAGGCCGACGCCGGTGAACAGCGGCGCGACCCTGGACGCGATGGTGGCGCCGCCGAACGCGGCGGACAGGAACCCCATCACCGTCACGCCGATCTGCACTGCGGACAGGAACCTGTTGGGGTCGGCGGCGAGCCTGGCGACCCGTGCCCCGCGGCGGCCGCGGAGTGCGAGCCGGCTGAGCTGACCGTCCCGCAGCGAGACGAGCGCGATCTCCGCCGCGGCGAACACCCCGCCGATCAGCACGAAGAGCAGGATGAGCCCGACCTCGCGGAGTACCGCGATCACGGTGCGGCCACCGCCAAGGAACTACCGTCGGCTGCCATGGCCGAATTCTAGTCGGCCCGGTAGAACGGCGAGTCGAGCACCGTTCGATCTATCAGGAGTTCCTCCACCTACCGGCGCCGACAGACTACGCTGCTCTGTCGTGCAGGAAACGCGCCTCGACATTGCTCGGATCCGGGCGGCTCGGCGGGTGATCGACCCGATCTTTCTGGACACTCCGCTGTACCGCTGCGAGGCGCTGGAGCCCGAACTCGGGTGCACGGTGAGCATCAAGCTGGAAACGGCGAACCCGGTCCGCAGCTTCAAGGCCCGCGGCACCGAGGTGATCGCGAGCCGCCTCGTCGACAGCGGCTCGCGAGCCGTGGTGTGCGCCAGCGCGGGCAACCTTGGCCAAGCCCTCGCCTGGTCCGGCCGCGGCCGGGGGCTCGACGTCGCTGTCGTGGCATCCCGCGCTGCGCCTACGGCCAAGCTGGATCGCATCCGCGCACTGGACGCCAGCTTGGAGCTGGTGGACGGCGACTTCGACCTGGCTCGCGAGCGGGCGGCGGCCGTCGCGCAGGGCCACGGCATCCGGCTGGTCGAAGACAGCCTGGACATCGAGACCTGCGAGGGCGCGGCGACCATCGGCCTGGAACTGGTGGACACCGTGCCGGCGTACGACACCGTCCTGATTGCCCTCGGCGGCGGGGCGCTGGCCACCGGTGTGGGTCATGTGGTGAAGGCCCAGGCGCCCGAAGTCGAGGTGATCTGCGTCCAGCCGCTTGGCGCACCGGCGATGACGCGCTCCTGGCACGAACGGCGCGTCGTCACCACCGACTCGACCGATACCATCGCCGACGGCGTCGCCGGCCGGCGTCCCATCCCGGCCGTCCTCGACGACCTCCTGCTGGTCGCAGACGACGCCGTCCTGGTCCAGGAGGCGTCGATCATCACCGGTATGCGGATGCTCCACGACCACGCCGGCCTCGTCGTCGAACCGTCGGCCGCGCTCGGCATCGCGGCGATCCTCGAAGACCGTGACCGCTTCGCCGACCGGCACGTGGTCACCATCGTGTGCGGCAGCAACGTGGACGTGGACGCCTATCACCGCTGGGTCGGCGCGGCCCGCACTAGTCCACGCAGAACTCGTTGCCGTCCGGATCCTGCATGACGACGCAGTACTGGCCCATCTCCTCGACCGGGCGGACGAGGGTGGCGCCGAGGCCGACGAGCCGGTCCGCCTCGGCATCGATGGCCGCCTTGCGTTGGTCCATCGGCGTGCCAGGACCACCGCCCACCTTGAGGTCGAGGTGCACCCGGTTCTTCGCGATCTTCGGTTCCGGCACCTGCTGGATGAAGATGCGCGGCCCATTGCCGTCCGGGTCGATGACGGCCGAAGCACTGTTGAACCGTTCCTCGGGCACGCCCATCTGTCGCAGCCAGGCCTCCCAGGAGTCGAAGCCGGGCGGCGGTGGCTGCACGACGTAGCCGAGCGCGGCCGCCCAGAACGCGGCGATGCGCGCCGGGTCGGGACTGTCGAAGGTGATCTGCAGGTCGGTAGCCATGGCGTCCAACGTAGCGGCCGGCACCGACAGCCGGCCGCGGCCGTACGGGTGGATGCCTCGTAGGCTGGCGGCATGAAGATCGGTCGCAAGCTCGCCGGGTTCCTGCTCGCGGTCGCGGCGTGGAACGTCGTCACGTACGTGACGTTCATCCGTAACCTCGCCGGCACCGAAGGCCGCCCGACCGGTTATTACGTTGCGCACACCGTGCTGATCGTTGTGAACTTGGCGATCGCCGTCGTGTTCGCCGTCATCGGCTGGCGGGCCTGGCGCGCGGCGAAGCGCGACGACGTGGGCTGACCGCCGGCCTAGGACCGGAGACGTAGGCGGTCTCGGTCGATCAGCGCGTTGACGTCAGGTCCGGTTGAGCTTGCACGCTTGGGACATGACGATCACGGTCGACGCGAACCAGCAGCAGGACGTACCCACGCCGGCGCAGGGGGAGGCGATGACCGGCACGCGGCCGTCGCTTCGCCTCGTCACCATCGGCATGCTCACCCTCGTGACGCTCATCGCGTTCGAGGCGATGGCCGTCGCGACGGCGATGCCCGCGGTGGCCAAGGCGATGGACGCGGTGGGCGCGTACGGCCTCGCGGTGTCGGCGTTCCTCGCGATGAGCCTGTTCGGCACGGTGATCAGCGGCTACGTCAGCGACCGGGTGGGTCCGCGGTTGCCGCTGCTGATCGGCCTGGCGAGCTTCACCGCCGGCCTGCTGGCGAGCGGGTTCGCGCCGGTTTTCGCGGTGTTCGTGTTCGGGCGGGCGCTGGCCGGGGTGAGCGCCGGGCTGATCTCCGTCGCCATCTACGTGCTGATCGGGCACGCCTACCCGGCGGACTACCGGCCGAAGATCTTCGCCTGGTTCTCCGCGGCATGGGTGCTGCCCGCGCTGATCGGTCCCGCCGTCGCCGGCTGGCTGACCGACGCGGTGAGCTGGCGGGTGATCTTCCTCGGGGTGCCGCCGATCGCGATACCGGCGGCGTTGGCGCTGCTGCCGGCACTGCGTAGCACCTCGCAGCAGGCCCGGTGGACGTCGGTGCGGCCGTGGCGCAGAATCCTGGCGGGCGCAGGCGTCGCGCTGGCGGCGACCGCCCTGCAGTGGGGCGCGGAACGCCTCGGCAGCGGTACCGGCATCGCGGCGACGGCCGTCGGTGTGGTCGCGCTCGGCGGGACCCTCGCCGTGCTGCTGCCGGCAGGCACCGCGCGGTTGCGGCGCGGCCTGCCCGCGCTGATCGCCACGCGCGGTCTGCTCACCATGAGCTTCTTCGGCGCGGACGTCTTCATCCCGCTGATGCTCGTCACCCACCGCGGGCTGTCGCCGGCGATCGCGGGGATCGCGCTGACCAGCGGCGCGCTCGGGTGGAGCCTCGGCGCGTGGGTGCAGGCCCGGGTGCATACCGACGCCGGGCACAGCAGGATGCTGCAGTTCGGCTCGTACGTGGTCGCCATCGGCTCGCTGCTGCTTGCAGTGGTGGTGCTCGGCCTGCCCAGCTGGGTGATCCTGGCGGTCTGGATCGTCGCGGGCGTCGGCATGGGCGCGGCGATGTCCAGCGGCTCGGTGCTGCTGCTGAACCTGTCCGACCCGGCCGAGCAGGGCACGAACTCCTCGCACCTGCAGCTGGCGGACTCGCTCGGCGGCGTCCTCGGGGTGGGCGTCGGCGGTGCGATCTTCGCGGCCGCGCACGCGCAGGGGCCGGTCAGCTCGACCATCTTCGCCGGGATCTGGATCGTGCTCGCGGTGGCGGGCGTCGGCGCGGGACTGTCCGCCAGGCGCACGCTGCGCGCGACCTAGCCGTGTCTCTCGATGGTGTTCGAGCCGAGCGCCGCGCAGGCCGGACGGTCATCGAGAGACACCCCTAGCCGTCGGGGCCGAAGGGGCAACCCCCCGACGACGTCGGCCTCCCGGGTCACCCGGGAGGCCGACGTTCGCTAGCTGAGCGCGGTGACGAGTGCGTCGCCGAGCGGGGTGCGGGAGTGCAGCACCCGGCGTCCCTGCCGGGAGCTGGCGACCAGGCCCGCATCGCGCAACACGGTGAGGTGCTCGCTGGCGCTGCCGACGGACAGTCCGAGCGAGCGTGCCACCCTGGACGTGGAGGCCGTACTGCTGAGCTCGAACAGCACCGCCGCACGCGTCGCGCCGAACAGCCGTTGCGCGTGCGCGGTGTCCTGCGTCGTCGGCTTCGACCACAGGTCGCCTACGCCGCGCGCCGGGTAGTACAGCGTCGGCTGCCACGGCGGGTCGATCATCGCGTTCACCCGGTCGGTGATGAACACGCTCGGTGTGAGGATCACGCCGGACTCGCGGCAGTCGACGTGTGCCGTATGCCTGGAACGCACGCGCAGGGCGTCCCCGACGAGCCGGATGTTGCGGTGCAGGTCCGCGGCCACCAGGTCGATGCCGCCCGCGGCGAGCTGGCGACCGCGGTAGAGCACGTCCGCCTCGAGGGTGGCGTGCAGCGCCGGCCAGTGCGGCTCGACCAGCGCCCGCCAGACGTCGTGCAGCAGGTCGAGCAACAGGTCTCTGCTGTGCCCCGGCCGGCGGAGCAGCCGGGCCGCGGTCGGGGTCATCGGCTGTTGCTCGAGCGCCCACCGCAGCTCCTTGCCGACCTGGCGCGGCGGCGTGGCGCGTGCCCGTTCGAGTGCGTCGGCGAACGTCGCGACCGGGCTGTCCGGCGGCGGGTCGAGGAAGTCGGGGATGTAGCCGTCCGGTGGCAGCACCTCGAACAGCGGGGCCAGGTCGAGCCGCTCGGACGCGCTGCGCGCCCACCGCAGCCAGCCTGCGTGCAGCGGGAACCTGGCCGGCGAGCGCAGCACCCGGACGGCGCCTGTGGCCTCGTGGACGGGCGCGATGGCGAACCGCACCCGGGCGAGGCCGAGCTCGCCGAGCCGTAGTTCGATCACCGTGAACCCGTCAACCTTTCGGCCAGAGCCAAAAGGTTAGCGGCTGTCGGTGGACTCTGCCAGCCTGCCGTACATGGGCTTGCGCAACTACCGTGACCTGCTCGCCACGCGGGGCGTGCCGGTGCTGTTGGCCGCGTCGCTCGCGGCCAGGCTGCCGAGCACGATGGCGATCATCGCGCTGTCGTTCTGGGCACGCGACCTGACCGGCACGTTCGCCTGGTCCGGTGTCATGGTCGGTGCGTACACCGCGATGATCGCGGTCGTCGGGCCGTGGCTGGGCCGGGCGGCGGACCGCTTCGGTGCGCGCCGGGTGCTGACACCCCTGGGCATCGCGTACGCGGCCGGGTTCGGCGTGATCGCCGTGCTGCCGGGTTCTGTGTGGTGGCTGGGGCTGGTCTTCGCCATGCTCACCGGTGCCGTGCTGCCACCGGTGTCGGCGACCGTGCGCGCCGCCTGGCCGCGGGTCGTGGACGGCGCGCGGCTGCGGTTGATCTACACGGTGGAGGCCACCGTGCAGGAGCTGATGTTCGCCCTCGGGCCGTTGCTCGCGGCGCTGCTCGTCGCGTTCGCCGGCTCCCGGGTGGCCGTCGCCGGGTGCGGAGTGGTGGCACTGGCGGGCACCACGTGGTTCGCGAGCAGGCCCGCGTTGCGTACGGACCCCGCCGCGGCCGCGGGCGACGAGCTGACGGGCCCGCGCGAGGCGGTGCTGCGTAGCCCGGGCCGGTTCGGCCTGATCACCGGGATGGCGTTGCTCGTCGGGTCATTCTCTGCACTGCAGCTGGGCATCGTCGCGTTCGCCGAGCACGCGGGGCAGCGGGCGCTCAGCGGCGTGCTGGAGATGGTGTGGAGCCTGGGCAGCTTCGTCGGCGGCATCGCCGCCGGGGTGCTGGTGGCGCAGCGGCGCGCGGTGCCGTGGCGGCGGGTCGCCCTGGTCGCCGTCGGGTTCGTCTGCTGCGTGCTCGCCGGCAACGTCTGGTGGCTGGCCGGCACTCGCCGGCGCGATGATCGCCCCGTCGATGGCCGCGATGTACGAGCGGATGGGCGAGCTCGCACCGGCAGGCGCCCGCACCGAGGCGTTCGCCTGGCTCTCCACCGCCGGCATGGGCGGCGCCGGCCTAGTACTGCAACGGCACATGGGGTGGGTGGCCGCGGGTGCGATAGTGGCTGGTTCGGGCTTGGTGTTGGCGTCGTCGACGCCAGGTTGACCATGCCCAGACGTGGTCGGGTTCGGACACGTGTCGCAGGATCAAAT